>NZ_JBFBAZ010000013.1:0-112861 GCF_040682475.1 Hamadaea sp. NPDC051192 | reverse complement strand
GACGGCTCCACCGCCGGCGGCAACCCGATCATCCAGGAACCCTGCTCCGACATCGCCCGCATGCAGTGGTCGTTCAACTACGTCACCGGGGCCACGGCGTCGCCGACGTCCGGTGGGCGTACGTGGTCGAACACGGCCGACGGATTCGCCGCGGGCACCACCGGCGGCGCGGGCGGCACGACGGTCACCGTCACCACCCAGGCCGACCTCGTGAAGTACGCCGCCGCGAGTGCGGCGTACGTGATCCGGATCAGCGGCACCATCACGGTCACCCCGTACGGCTACGAGATCCCGATCGCGTCGAACAAGACGATCATCGGCGTCGGCGCGACCGGGCAGATCAAGAACGGCGGCCTGCACCTCAACCCGGGCACGAAGAACGTCATCATCCGGAACCTCACCATCGGCGACACGAAGATGGCCTCGGACGACCCCGACGACAAGGACTTCGACTACGACGGCATCCAGATGGACACCGCCGACCACATCTGGATCGACCACAACCGCATCCACGACACCAACGACGGGCTCATCGACAGCCGCCTGGACACCACGTACCTGACGGTCTCGTGGAACGTCCTGAGCAACACGAACAAGGCGTTCGGCATCGGCTGGACCGACAACGTGACGGCGCGGATGACGATCCACCACAACTGGATCCACGACACCAACCAGCGCAACCCCAGCACCGACAACGTCGCGTACGCCCACCTCTACAACAACTACATGCAGAACATCACGTCGTACGGGAACCTGTCCCGGGGCTCGACGAAGATGGTGCTGGAGAACAGCTACTTCGAGAACGTGGCGAACCCGTACTACAACGACACCTCCGCCGCGCAGCTCAAGCAGTCCGGCAGCATCCTGGTGAACTGCACCGGCAAGGCGCAGACCAACGGCTCGGCGTTCACGCCGTCGAGCTTCTACTCGTACACGCTCGACTCGGCGGCGAACGTGCCGTCGCTGCTGCGCACGTACGCGGGTCCGCAGGCCAACATCGCGTGATGTGTTCCGGTGGGGTCGTATCGGGCGCACGCGGCCCCACCGGTCACCCGGCTCCCCCCGCTGGGGTGGCGCCCCCTGGTGCGACGGCTCGCTCCGCGCGGGCCATCGCGCTGCGATAGAGCGGTCCTTCGAAGACGCGGCGAGGCAACGCCCGCATCGCGTGCCGGAGGGCGTACGCCGACGCGGTCGCGGACAGGTCGGTGGTCGGCAGCCCCGGCAACAGGTAGAGCCGGCGTGCCCAGCGGGGCAGCAGACTGACGCCGAGCGCGCTGAAGCTCCACCAGGCGAACCGCACGGGCGTCAGGCCGAGCCCGTACGGCATCGGCGGCGACACGAGGAAGCGCAGCACCTCCATCGCACCCGGGGTCGTGGCCAGCTGGGGTCGCGTCGCGGCGTAGTACTCGGCGACCTCGGCCGCCGTGCCGGGCACCGACTCGGGATCCAGCCCGACGAGTGCCGCCGCGCGACGCTGCTCGGTGTAGTAGCGGTCGACCTCGTCGGCGGTGAGCCCGAGGCCGGCCCGCTGTGCGGTGGTGACGAACGAGTCGACCTCGGTGACGTGCACCCACCGCAGGAGTTCGGGTTCGTCGGCGCGGAATCGCTCGCCGGTCGCCGGGTCGACGGCGGTCATGGCGGCATGGATGGCCCGCACGTGCCGGCCGGCCGCTTCGGCTTGGGCCGTCGTCCCGTAGACCACCGTGGCGACATAGGTGATCGTGCGCTGGAGGCGGCCCCAGGGATCGCGCTTGAAGTCCGAGTTCTGCATGACCCCGGCGATCGCCCGCGGGTGCAACGCCTGTAACAGCAGCGCCCGGGGCGCGGAGATCAGCAGGATCGGGTCGGCGTGCACCCGCCACGTGATCGACTCGGGCCCGAACAGGCCTAGATCCCCCGCCATCATCCGAGCGTACGCCGATCCCGGTCGGAGGCCGCCACTACGCTGCCGGGCGGCCGTTGGCGGTGGCGGCGGCGATGAGCGCGGTCACCCCCGCGATGAGGATCGGGCAGCCGATCGACAGCAGGCTGAGCACGCCGAGGACCACCAGCACAGCCCCGGCGAAGCCGAGCAGCCCTCGCCGGTGCGCGCGGCGCCGGTCGACGGCGAACCCGCACAGAACCACCGAGAGCCCCAGCGTGGCGAGCACCCACCACAGTGGCGTGTCGCCCTGGTCCCGCATGATGACGACGTACACGGTCAGCATGACGGCTGCGGTCACCGCAGCGATCGCCGCGAGCAGATCCCATCGACGCCCCATGCTTCGAGGGTAGGCGATCCACCGTTGACAAATTCGAAATACATCGATACGGTGCTCGACCAGGAAAACGCTTTCCACATCCGGCGAGATCTGATGCCCACCTGATCACGGTTCCGGGTCGAATCTTGCCTCATGATTCGACCCGGAACCCTGATCCAGCGCGGAAAAGGCAGCCGACAAAGTCAGCGGGCGATGCGCAGGCGCCGGGCGAGCCGGGCCGACCGCCGCTGCTTGCGCGCGACCAACGTCTGTCCCCGCTGGACGAGCGCGGGCACCCGGCACGGCACGTCGACGAACTCCGCGTCCGGCGCCGAGGCCGGGAACAGCGCGAGCGTACGCCCGGCGGGTGCGGCCCCCTCGACCAGCAGGTGGCAGGTCGGCGTGACGCGGGCGTTGACCTCCAGCAGGTACGCCTCCCCCGACTCGGTGATCATGAAGTCGAAGCCGCAGAACCCGGTGAGCCCGAACCGTTCCACCAGGACGCGAGCCGCCGAGGCCAGCTGCGGATGGTCGATGACGCGGACGACTGCCGCCGGTCCACGGGCCTCGGTCGCCGCCACGACCTCGAGGCAGACCACCGCGGTCGCCTCGCCTTCGAAGCAGGCCGCCGTCACGATGCCTTCGCGGCCCTCGACGAACCCTTGCACGTTCACCACCGGGCGGGCTCGCCGAGCCCACGCCGAGAACGGAGCGGCTTCGAAGTTGACCACCAGCCGCTTGAGCGCACGCGGCAGGCTCGGCGGATACGCCACCGACCGCCAGGCCGTCGCCGCGTCAGCGGGTTGGCGGACGAAGGCCACGCCGCGACCGCCCCAGCTGCCGTCGGTCTTCAGCGCGTACGGCAGGGGCCAGTCGGCGAGCTGCCGCCGATCGTCCACCACAGCCGTCTCCGGCGCGGTCACGCCCAGCGATGTCGCGGTCGCCGCCAGCCCCGACCGCGAGGTCACCGACGTCCACTGTGCGGTGTCGCCGAGCGACCGCCCGACGAGCGCGGCCAGCTCCGGATCGGTCGTCTTGACCGACTCGTGCAACCGTCGCAGCAACGCCAACGCCCGCTCGTCGTCGGGCAGGATGATGTCCGGCTGCGCCTGGCGGATCGCGGCCACCAGGGACCGGCGCCGCCACAGCCGGTTGAGCCGGCAGTCGGCGATCAGCCCGTCGACAAGCTCCAGCACATGCCCGCGCGGCCGGCACGCCGACACCTCGAAGCCCGCCTCGATCAGCGCGTGGGCCAGCCGGGCCGCGGCGAACCAGCGCATCGTGGTCAGGATCATCGGCCGCTCGAACCCGGGCCGGGGGCGTACTCCGGGCCAGCCGGGCCGGGCCATCGCCAGGCCGTGGTCGATCGCCGCCGCCACCGCGGCCGCCGCCGCGGGTTCCCGCACGACCTCCAGATGGTCGCCGTCGACCCGCTGCACGACGACGCGCTCGGCCAGGCCCGCCCACAGCCGGGCCACGTCACAGCCGAAGTGCCGGTCCCGCGAGGTCGCGATCAGGGTCAGCGTCCCGGGATAGGTCCGCGGGCGATAGGCCGCCATCGACTGGTACGCATAGCGAGCCGAGTGCGTCTCGGCGCTCGCCACGTCCCGCACCGAATCCGCCGTCTTCGCATTCCGGCGCACGAGTCGCCGGATCAGGCGTACGCCGCGCAGCCGGACCTCGGCCAGCGCCGCGAGCGGCCGCATCCGCACGATGCGGGCGAGCTGCCAGCCGGTGCGGCGCAGCAGCGCGCGTACCCACATCTTGCGCGGCCAGAAGCGTTCGTCGTAGACGCCCTCGATGAGGAACAGCGAGCCGACGTCCTGACCGGCCGCCCGGAGCTGCTGGGCGACTTCGAGGGCGAGGAGCGCGCCGAACGAGTAGCCGCCGACGCGGTACGGCCCGGCCGGTTGCAGCCCCCGGATCGCCGTCACGACCTGGGTCGCCGCCGCGGGCAGGCCGATCGCGTCGGGCAGCACCGGCATCATCGCGTACACCTGCTGCGGACCGGTCATCGCCTGAACCGCCGGGAGCAGCTCGGCGAGATCGCCTTCCACTCCCGGCATCAGGAACAGGATCTCCGCGTCGTCGCCCGCCTTCAGCAGCTGAAGGCGTACGCCCTCGGCGGCCGCCGCGTCGGCGGCGAGCGTCGTGGTCATCTGGTCGCCGCAGCTCTACGGGCCAGGACCCGCGCCACCCGGGGCGCCACGTATTCGGCGCCGACCATGAATCGCATGAGCGGCCCGAAGCTGTTCGCGGCGGGCGGTCCCACGAAGTACAGCCCGCGCACGGAGCTTTCGAAGCCGCCGGACAGCACCGGCATCCGCTCGTGCGTACGGATCGCCGTGCGCAGGCTGTCGCTGAAGAACTCCAGCCGCTGGACGTCGGGCCAGTAGCCGGTCGCCGCGATGATGTGGTCGGTGACGTGCTCGACCTTGCCGTCCGGCGTACGCAGCACCAGCCTGGCCTTGCTGCCGTCCACGGTGGCCTGCTCGATGACGGCGCTGAGCGTGGTGGACACCGTGGCGTCGAAGCGCGGCTTCATCCACCACGCCGACGACGGGCCGAGGTGCCGGCGGATGATCTTCACTCGCAGACCGCTGGGCAGGAAGCGGAACAGGTTCGGCCGCTTCTGGAAGATCCACGACCGCAGCCCCGGGCCGATGCCGGTGGACGGATGCCGCAGCCGCTGGTAGAGGCTGCGACCGCCATGCGGCTGCGCGGAGGCGAACTTGACGCGGTCACGCCGGGCCACCAGCGAGGTGTTCGCGCCCGCCTCGGCCAGCAGCGCGGCGATGTCCACGGCGGACGAGCCCGCCCCGATCACGGTGACGTCCCGGCCGGCGAAACCCGACAGGTCGTGATGCGCGGAGGCGTGCGACACGAGGTTCGCCGGCAGGCCGGCCAGCTCCTGCGGCATCCGCGCGAAATGCGTGATGCCGACGGCTGCCACGACCAGTTCGGCCGTGAGCGTCTCCCCGTCGTCCAGCTTGAGCGTGAACCCCTCCGCTCCCTTGTCCAACGCGATGACCTGACGGTCCTCGACCTGCGGCACGAACCGCTTCTGGAAGTCCACCGCGTACGACGTGAACACGTCCAGCTCGACCGGGATCGCAGTGTCGTCGTACGCGATCCCGTTCTCCGCGCAGTACGCCGACAGCCGGCTGCCCGGCTCCGGCGAGCTGAGGCTCGACGCGAACCCGTCGGACTTCAACGACATGCCGGCGGGCATATGACGCAGCCACGTGTCGATCGGCGTGCCGAAGATGCGGTGTGGCACGCCGAGCGACCGCAGATGCGCCGCGATGGACAGTCCGTAGGGCCCCGCGCCGATGATGGCTACCCTGGTCACGAACCCGCACCCCCACAACGATTTCGGGCCACCTCTCGATCGGGGACCCGCACGATAACCGGGGATGCTATTCGCCCTATGGACTACTAAGTAACGACGTGGACCGTCAGACTCCCGACAACTGTCACCCGCCAGGAGCGCTGCGTACGCAGAATGCCGGAAAGGCGGGTTGCCCGGTAGGCCGGACGGTCAGGTTGCCGTCATCAATTCCTCGACATCGGCCGCGAATCGTCGCGCAGGAACGACGTCCAGCCAGCCAGCGTGGCCGGTGACGGCCGACGCGTCGTCGACGACTCCGACCACGACTCGGTGGCCAGATCCGGCTCGGGCCAGCGACGCCACCTGCTGACGCTCAGCAGCGCCAGCAACAGCATCCCGCCGACCAGTGCGGACGTGCCGGTACGCAACGGCATGCTGAGGTCCGCGTGGAGCCCGCCGAACGAGATGTCCTTCGACAACGCCTTCACCACACCGTGCGGGGCGATCATCAGCAGGATGTAGCTGCCCGCGTACAGGACGCCGGTCAGCACCGCGCCCAGCGGCGACATGCGCAGTGTCGCGATGAGCCCCAGCAGCAGGCCGGCGACGAGCAGGAAGACGAGCGGGCGCAGGATGTCGGCGCCGCTCGGGGTGGCGGTGTTCTCGTCGTCGAGAACACGCAGCGAGGTGGACTGGCCGATGGCGAGCAGGAACCAGGACAGCGGGGCGATGACGAGGGCGGCGATCAGGGTCCAGAGGTGTCGCATGCGCGGCATCTTAAAGGCGTTCGCCGTTCGCGTCCTGTTTTGTACGCCTCGTCAGCGGTCATTCACCCTCTGCTATCGCGTCGGCGATCAACGCGGCCAGCAACGCGGTCCGGCCCGGGATCTCCGCCACCACAACGTGTTCGTCGTCGGCGTGCGCTCCCCCGCCGACCGCGCCGAGCCCGTCCAGCGTCGGTACGCCCATCCCGGCGGTGAGGTTGCCGTCCGATCCGCCGCCGACGGCCGTCTTCGTCAACGGCGCGAGGCCCAGCCCTGCGGCCAGCTTGCTCGCCCGGGCGAACAGGGCCGCGGAGGATTCGGAGGTCATCGGGGGCCGGTGAGACTGGGTCGACAGCTCTAGGCGTATCGCTGGATCGACCGGCTGGAGCGCCCGGAGCGCGAGTTCGACGCGCGACAGTTCGCCCGGCGTGGCCGCTCGCACGTCGATCGCGACCTCGGCCAGCGCGGGCACCGTGTTGCGGGTGGTGCCCGCGGACAGCACGGTGGGCGTGACGGTCGTGCCCAGCGCCGCGTCGCCGAGCGTCGCGATGGCCAGCACCTGGTGCGCCAGCTCGACGCCCGCGTTGTGGCCGCGTTCGGGTTCGAGCCCCGAGTGCGCCGCCTTGCCGTGTACGCGCAGCGAGTAGCCCGCGGAGCCCTTGCGCTCGGTCTTCAGCGCGCCGCCGGGGCCGGACGCCTCCAACACGAACGCCGCCTTCGCCCCGGTCGCGGCGGCCTCGATGAGCGCCCGCGACCCGGGCGAGCCGATCTCCTCGTCGCCGGTGACCAGCAGCGTCACGCCGGTCCGGTCGGGCAGTTCGGCGATCGCGTGCAGCGCCATGACCAGGCCCGTCTTCATGTCGAAGCAGCCGGGGCCGCGCAGGATGCCGTCCACCACCTCGAACGGATGCGTACGCAGTGAGCCGATGGGCCACACGGTGTCGTGATGACAGAGCACGAGTACGCGCGTCGGCCCGCCGAACCGCCAGGTCAAGTGGATGCCGTCGCGCTGGGGCGGCGTGCCGAGCACCTGCGTGCCGAGGGCGGCGACGACGTCGGCGCTCCGGTGCAGCGCGGCTTCGTCGGCGGAGGGGGACTCGGTTTCGACGAGGGTTCGGATGTGATCCAGCATTGCTCCATGATCAGGGTCATCTCCGTGCCGTCAAGCGACGCGGAAACGACCCTGATCATGAGCGTTCACCGCAGCGGCGGATCGGCGTACTGCACCAGTTCGATCGCCTGCTGCGGGAACCATGCCCCGGCCGCCGGATCGGCGATCCCGCCCCGTGCCGGGTCGACGCCGGTGCCCGTGCCACGGTCGCACTGCCCGTCGGACTGACCGGGCGTCTTGATCCACAGGTACGCGTCGACCAGCGGATCACCGGTGCTGGACGTCGGCTTCAGGCCCAGCCCACGACCGGGCGGGTTGCACCAGTCCTGCGCGTCCGGCCACCCGTTGCCGGCCGGCGGCGTCCACGGGCCCTGCCCGTTGCGGCTCGTGTCGATCACGAAGTGCGGCAGGACGTCCGGCGACACCGCGCCGACATTCTGGTCGTACCACGCGTCGGTCAGGCCCCACGTGCTGAAATCGGCCGGATTCGCCGGGTAGTACTGGCTCGCGCACCAGTCGAAATGCCCGCGCGCCCAGTCCGGGCCCTGCGTGCCGAAGTAGACGCACTTGCTGATCCAGCTGCCGTACTTCAGCTGGCGCTCGGTCGTCTGATAGTTCGACAGGTTGAGGAAGAACCCGTCGGCCTGCTGCACACCCGCCTTGACGAGCCGATCGGCGGCGTCGCCCGAACCGAGCCAGCCGCTGTGCGTACCGTCGAGGTAGACGCTGGTGTTCGGCAGCGCTTTGAGCTTCGCCACCGCGTAGTTCAGCATCGCGAACCGCTCGGCCGCGGCGGTCGCCGGGTCGGCCTCAGCCGGCTTGCACCACTCCGACGCGCCGTTGATCGAGGTGTACCAGGGGATGATGCCGAGGCTGTCCGGCTCCAGCGCCACCACCACCTCGTGACGGCCGATGCCCGCGGCGAACGCGTCGATCCAGGCCTCGTACTCGGCCACGCTCGTCGCCCCGCCCGCGGAATACTGCGCGCAATCCCGGAAGGGAATGTCGTACGCCACCAGGACCGGCACCTTGCGCTGCACGGCCGCCCGGGTGACCTCGGTCTTCACCGACTTGGTGACATCCTGACCCGTGCCGCCGGTGTACCACACCGCCTGCGGGGTGCTGACCATCGTGAGCAGCTTCGTCGCCACACTCCATTGCCCGTGCGCGTAGAGCGAGGCGATCTGCTGGACGGCCGCTGGGTCGGGGCGCGGCGTGTAGAACCTCGTGCCGTCCTGGCCGTGCGCGTACGCCGGGGTGGCGCCGGCCAGGACCGTGGCGAACAGCGCCGCCGTTGCTGTGAAGATGCGCTTCACCGATGTTCCTCCTGAGGGGACGGAGACAGTGGGAACGCTCCCAACGGTGTCCGCCGTACGCGGGGATGTCAACACCTCGATCGGCTGAAGGAACGCGCCGGCCGGCGGCTAGGCCTGCCCCGCCACCGACACGACGAGGTCCAGGTCGCGCATGACCTCGGAGAACGCGACCGGCGGCACCTCGGCCAGCGGGACCGCCGAGCCGGCGCTCAGGAAGCGCACCTCGCCGACCACCACGTCGCCACCGCCGAAGTAGCCGGGCAGGTCGCAGGTCAGCGCGGCGGAGATCCCGGGGCCGGCCGAGCGGGACGCCTGGTGCTCGTCATATCGGCCATGGGTGGACCACCCGCGCTCGGACAGCAGCTGACCCGCCACCTTGCCGTCGACCGTGCGTCCGGCGAAGCGTCGCGAAACGTCGACGGCGTCGCCCTCGGCCGGAGTCACCAGGTACAGCTCCCGGAAGGCCTGCTTCACCGGTTGCTGGATCTGGAGCTGTCCGAGCCTCGCTTGCCAGTGGTCGAGCAGGCCACGCTCGTGCAGCAGGAACGGATGCGCCGCGGTGAGCGGGCCGTCGAGGTCGACCTCGTCGAGCAGGCCGATCCGGCCGGCGTGGTCCTGCCAGATCAAGGCCGGGAGCATCGCCGCGCCGGCCGACAGACTCCGCAGGCGGGCGAACTCATCGGGGGCGAGGGTGCCACCGGTGGCGACGAGCCGCTCGATCATCCCGGTACGCATCCGGCGGGCCTGGTCGCGGAGCCGTTCCTGGTGTTCGCGGACCTCGGCGTATCGCGCGTCCTTGCGTACGCCGGCCGGCACCGACTTCAGCTGCTCGCCCGCCTTGCTGACCGAGATGATCGGTTCAGTACCGGACAGCCGCACCGCGACGGCGTACTCGCCGATGATCCAGTCGCCGGGCGCCTCCGCGGCGATACGGGCCTCACAGTCCCACTCCAAGCGCCCGGCATCCGGGAAAGCCGCCACCTGAGCCAGATGATCCAGGGCGACCGCGACCGCGGCGGCATGGCTGTGCCTGCGGTTCGGCCCCAGCTTCGGACCCCGCTTCGCCACCTCCCGCACCGCCAGATACCGATCGAGCACCGTCTCCCCGTCGGCCAGCGGCAGGAGGCCCAATGCGGCGATGCCCGCCAACGCGTTGCTCTTGACTCGCTTGTGGACAGCCGTCCGGTTCCAGCCCAGCGCCGCCGAAATGAGCTCACTCGGGCAGAGCGCCAGCAGCTGACGCGCACCGTCGACGCCGGCCCGCCCCACGGCGGCGAGGATGGCGGCCCGATCCTGCCGCACCGCCTCCGTCGTGGAGGTCGCCTGGACCAGCCGCAGCAACGGTTCCGCGCCGGGCAACCCCAGCAGCGGCAGCAGCACCCCGGCGTCGCCCGCCGGCAGCCGGAGGCCGAAGGCGTACCGCCGCTGTTCGTCCGGCCGGTCGCGCAGGTGCTCCACCAGCGCCGTCCGCTCGTCGTCGGTCAGTTCGGCGGGGCCGAAGCGCTCGGCCATCCGGCGATCGGCCGGCCGCTCCACGGCCCGGAGCACGAACCGCAGACCCCTCGGCACCAGAACCTCGGGCAGCCGGCCCCACTCGGGTTCGGGCGGCGTGGTCAGCCGCCAGGCGAGTTCCTCGAAGTAGTCGAGGACGACCGGTGCGCACGCGGCAGGCGTCAACCTCGCGGCGCTGTCGGACGGTGAGCGGCCCACGATGGCGTAGCCCAGGTACTCGTCGTCGGCGAACGCCTGCTCGATGACCTCGACGTCCAGCTCGCCCGCCGCGTGCAGGGCGTCCAGCACCCGGGCCACGGTCTCGCGGCGTGCGCGGCCCAAGGGAGTGAGCACCAGGAGCCGAAGCAGGTGAACGTCGCCGGCGGCGATCGCCCGGTCGGCGAGGGGCTCGAGCGGCGGGGTCGGCCAGCCGACGCGGTCCACGATGGCGGCCAGCGCGACCGTACGCCGGGCGGTCGGCCATGGCGCGTCCAGGACATCTCGCGCGTCGTCTGCGTTCCGCACGGGAAACGCGGCGTCATAGACGTCGTTCAGCGCGGCGCGGATGTCGTCGATGTTGGAGTCCAGATGCCCACCGGTGCGGTCGATGCTGTTGCCGGACTCGATCGCGCCCTGGATTTCCTTGGCGAGCGCCCGCAGACCCGCCAGGTCGCCGGCCTTCGTCAAACCAGCCGCCTGGTCCGTCAGCCGCCACAGAGCGTCTCGCTGGTCACGAACCTCGCCGGCGAACATGTCCGGTACGTCAACCACGAGCCACCCACCGATCAGGCACCGCGTCACGCGCCTCGACCCGCGACACCGGTACGCATCCGTCCTGTCGACCGCACTCCGATCATCGAACGGTAGCGCGCAAGGTCAACTAGCGGCCGGGGTGGACGAGGCGGGTGGGAGGGTCCAGCGGAGGACCGCGGCGCCGGCGACGTTCTCCAGCGACACCGGATGGCTCTGGCCGCCGTCGAACCGTCGCAGCTCGGCCGGATCCCAGTGCACGGCGAGCACCGGGCACCCGGCGACCTCGATCGTCCCCGCGCCGAGGGCGTGCGGCCAGCCCGCCCGCTGGCCGAGGTGGTGGTGCGTGTGCAGCTCCACCTTCGCCAGGTACTTGTAGTGGTCGTGGGCGACCGCCCATCGGTTGACCGTCGCCGCCTGCTCGTACGCCGCGTCCACCGGCAGGTCCAGCCACCCGTGCGGCCCGCCGGCGCGGAACGCCGGGATCGGTTGTGCGCCGAACTCGGCCTGGGCCTGTTCCGAACCGTCGCCCCGGACGAGGACGTCCGCCAGGCCGTCGACGGTGGCGGACGGCGACACGGTGCCGACCCAGGAGTCGAGGGCGATGGGGTCGCCGATGATCATGCCGCCCGTGTCGACGGGCAGCTCGCCGAGCACCACCGGGTCCGGCTGCTCGGACACCGCCGACCAGGGCAGGCCGAGGGCGACCTCGAGGACGGCGATCGCTTCGGCCGGGGCGTACGCGCCGGGGCGGGTCGTCGCCGTGACCGTCAACGGTCCGGTCCCGACGGGCACGGCGATCGCTTCGGCGAGCCCGTCCTTGAGGTGGGCTCCGCCCGTTCCGGCCGCCCGGCGGGCGCGGGACGACAACGGCTCGCCGAAGTCGGCCCACTCGTCGAGGTGGCCGCCGCAGCCGAGCACGACGGCACCCGACGGCGCTCGGATCGAGCCCAGAGTCATGGTGTCCGGCACGGCCTCACGATAGTCACATTCATCGTCGCCGGTGTGCCCCGGGCCTGAGCGGATCATGAGAGGCTACCGGCATGAGAGTCGGAGTGGTGATCCTGCCGGACCGGCCCTGGGCGCAGGCCCGGCGGCTGTGGGAGAAGGCGGAGGCGGCCGGCTTCCACCACGCTTGGACCTACGACCATCTGGGCTGGCGGGACCTCGTCGACGGGCCGTGGTACGACGCGATCGCCACCCTGACCGCGGCGGCGGGTGTGACCGAGCGCATCAGGCTCGGCACGATGGTGGCCTCGCCGAACTTCCGCCATCCGGTGCACTTCGCGCGGGAGATCAGCACGCTGCACGACATCAGCGGCGGCCGGGCGATGATCGGCGTCGGCGCGGGCGGCCTCGCCGGATTCGACAACGACGTCCTCGGGCAGCCGCACGTCGACCGGCGGCAGCGGTTCGAACGGTTCGCCGAGTTCGTGGAGCTGCTGCATCGGCTCCTACGCGAAGGCCGAGTGACGTTCGACGGGGCGTACTACCGGGCGGTGGACGCCCGGTGTGAGGTCAGCGAGCTGCCGCTGGTCATCGCCGCCGAGGGTCCACGGGGGATCAAGCTCGCCCAGAAGTACGGCGACGCCTGGGTAGCCGGCGGCGACGTGACCGAGGACGTCGAGGAATGGTGGGCGTCGGTCGAGCGGCTCAGCGCGCGCAACCCGGTCAGCACCACCCGGTTCCTCATTCTCGATCCGCGGTCGGCCACCTACTCGCTGTCGAGTGCGGAGTACTTCGTGGACGCCGTGGAACGCGCGGAACGGCTCGGTTTCACCGACGTGCTGACCCATTGGCCCCGGGAGAGCAGCTGGTTCACCGGGAGCGAGGCGGTGCTGGACGAGGCGATGGCCGAGCTGAAGCAGCGCGGGCTCACGGCCGGGTGAGGCGGTCGAGCGTACGCAGGCCGAGGCGGGCCATCGGCGGATTGGTGTCGGCGTAGTACCACGGCAAGCCCATGGCCTGCGCGAACGCCCAGGCTCGGCCGCGTTCCCAGGCCAGGTCGTCCTCGCCGAGGCGCTCCCGGAGCACCTTGCGAGGACCGGCTTCCAGCAGGTGCCAGGCGCTGACGAGGTCCAGCGCCGGGTCGGCCGGGCCGAGGCCGCCGACGTCGAGCACGCCGGCGAGGCGGCCGTCGTCGACCAGCACGTTGCCGGGGATGAGGTCGCCGTGCGTCATGGCGTCGGGGGCGGTCCGGGGCAGCTCCCGGAACTCCGCCCACATCGCTCGCAGCCGGGGCACGTCGAGGATGCGTACGCTGCGGTCGAAACAGAAGTCGAGCCAGCCGTCCGACTTCTTCAGGTCGCCGCCACGCCCGCTGCCACTGAAGGTACGCCCCCGGGTGTCGATCGACCGCACCCCTGCGATGAACTCGGCGAGGTCCTCGGCGAAGCCGGTCGACTCCCCCGGGTCCTCGACCGTCGCCACCGTGCCCGGCAGCCACGTCTGCACCGACCACGGCAGCGGATAGCCCGCGCCCGGCTCGCCCAGCGCTACCGGCTCCGGGGTGCGGAAACGCGTACGCCCGGCGAGTTCGGCCGACGCGTCGGCTTCGGCTCGCAGGTCGCGCCCGATCTCGGCGGGGTCGCCGGGCACGAGGGGAAACCGAGCGGCCAGGTCCTCGCCGATCCGGAAGATCGCGTTGACCGTGCCCTCCGAGGATTCGACCGGTTTGACCGGCAAGGTTCGCCATTGCGGGAACTGGTCGCCGACGAGGGAGCGGACGATCTCCGGAGTGACTTCGAGCTGGTCGTCATGCATCGGCACGCCGATCAGGCTACGTGGTCCTCCGCCAGGAGACCGAGCGCGACCGGGTCACTGTCCAGCGTCGATGGCGCCGTCCGGGTCAGCGACATGGCCCGCAGCGAGATCCGCAGCAGCAGTTGCAGCACGACGCCGACGACGGGGAACGCGATCAGATAGACCAGCGCCTCGACGACGGTGGCCCGGACCTCGTTGGCCGCGCCGAGCGGCACGGGCCGGCCGACGAGCGCGTCGAGGCACATCATCTCGGCCCGGACCAGGTCGAACTCCAGCCAGCCGATGATCAGCACGCCGAGCACGATGGCGCCCAGGTCGATCAGCCGCGGCGGGAGGTCCGACCAGGCCCGCAGCTCGCCGAGGCCGCGCCCGAACTGCCGGCTGAACGCGATCAGCTCCACCAGCGCCGCGAGGGCGAAGACCGGCAGCAGTTGGGCGACAGTGGAAGCGAAGGCCTCGTGCATCGGGAAAGGGTCGCATGACGGGCAGCCCGGCGAAGTCGGAAAGTCGTCATGGCGTACGCCCCGGCCGGTACGTTATGGGGCATGACGTTGCTTCCCCGCGCGCTGGTCTGGCGGCGTACCGACACGACGGGCGGCGAGTACGCCGGTTACGACGATCGCGACGGGCTCACCGCGCACGGCTACGCGTTCACGGCCGCTCCAGTGGCGTACGCCTGCCGCTATGAGCTGTCGGCCGACAGCCGGTGGGCCAGCAGCCGTCTCGACGTGACCGTCGAAGGCCCGGGCTTTCTGCGTACCCTCAAGATGGAAAGCGCGAGTGGCCGCTGGCGGATCACGACCTCCGAGCGCGGGAACCTCAACGCCGTCCTGCCGACCGCCCCGCTGGCGGGGACCGAGGAGCCGGAGCGGCTGGCCGACGCGCTGGACGTCGATCTGTACGCATCGCCGCTGACCAACACCCTGCCGATCCGGCGGCTGAACCTCCTCGGCCGGCCCGCCGGGACGAGCAGCACGATCACAGCGGCCTGGGTGTTGTTGCCGAGCCTGGCCGTGGTGCCGTCCGAGCAGACCTACACGGTGCTCGGCGACGGCCGGATCCGGTACGCCTCCGGCACCTTCAGCGCGGACCTGACGCTCGACGAGGGCGGGTACGTCGTGACGTATCCCGGCCTCGCCGAGCGGTAGACCTCACCCGGTAGATCTAGGGAAGCAGCTGGTCGGGCACCATGTCGAACAGCCCGAAGTAGGCGCTCGCGTACTGGCCGTCCGGAAGCAGCGTCGACGTGCTGACGTGGGTGAACGCCTCGACGCCGACCCAGCCCTGGAAGACGCCATCGTCGTCGACGACCTGCAGCAGCGGCCGGGGATGCGAGTTGGCCTTGTAGCAGGGCTGGCCCTGGGCCAGGCATTGGCACCAGTACCACTCGGTGTTGCGCCGACCGCCGCCGATCTCGGCGATGTAGCGGACGCGGTTCTTGGTGGGGAACGTGGCGCCGCAGTTGCAGCTGGAGTTGTGCTGGTTCCAGCCGATGCACTGCGCGTTGGCGCAGACCTGCCACGGGTTGCCGTAGTTCGCGTCGCCGGGCGTCTGGTTGCCCGAGCCGAACCACCAGGTGCCCCCGGTGCTCTGCCGGCTCACCGTGCCGCCGTTCTCGACGACGAAGGTGCCGGTGTACTTGCGGGCGTTGTAGCGTGCGTCGGTGACGAGCTGCGTCATCGTGGCCCGGGTCTCCCGGCCGAGGCCGGCGTTGCTGCCGTAGCCGATGCCGAAGGTCGCCGAGTAGTCGCTGAACACGCCGGACGCGGGGATCTGCGGCGGGTCGGTGTAGAAGGTCGCGCTGTTCATCCGGGCGACCGTGCCGAGGCTGGTGAGGTTCCAGTACTCCGTCAGCGGGCTGCGCGCGTTCCCGGCCGCGTCCTTGGTCCAGGTGATCTTCAGGCGTCCGTCCGATGTGTAGGAATAGGCGCCCTGGAAGCCGCCGGTCGGGTCGCCGGCGAATCCGTCGACCGTCTTGACGTAACAGTCCGGCACGTCACCGGCGCAGTCGGCGTACACGGAGTCGACGCGGACGGGTTGGTCGAGCAGGTTCCAGGTCCAGTAATTGTGGACCACGAGGCCGTCGGTGGTGAACGCGTAGTACCCGAGGCGTACCCAGTCGCGGTAGTTGTTGACGCTCGCCTGGTCGAGCCCGGCCACGGCCACGACCCAATTCGCCTTGCCCGCGGGGAGGGCGGTCGCTGCCCGGGCCGGGCCGGCCGGCACGAGCAGCCCCGCCACGAGCAGCAATGCTGCGATCCATCGTCGCTTCATGGCGGACATTAGACATCATGAATCTATTTTCGGCAACGCCCGAAATTCCGATTATCGACTCGTCGCCGTCCGGTCAGGCGGTGGGCGTACGGCTGCCGCCGTAGGACTCGATGAGCGCGTCGGCCACCGTCGCCGCGTCGGCCTCGGCCGGCTCCGCCGGATATTCCGGCATCAGGTCGTCCCAGACCACCAGCCACGATCCCAACATCTGCGGCTGTCCCTCCGGCCGGGCGAAGAACCACGTGTGCAGGTGCGCGGACCCGTCGCCGATGCGGTACACATGCGCGCGGGCAACGCCCGGCAGCGCCTGGATGTGGCCGACGAGATGCTTGGTGAGCACGCCCAGCTCGGCGGCCAGTTCGTCCGGCAGGTCGGCCAGGTCATAGTGGTCACGCGGGCGCAGCATCAAGACAAGCGGTACGCCCGCGCGCTGAGTCCGGGTGAGCCGCCACGTGTCGGTGAACCAGATGCCCTCATCGCGTTGGCCGCAAGATCTGCAGTCGGCGGGGTCCTCGCCGTGGCGCGGCGGCTCAGGCATCACCGGCGGGCGCAGCGGCGAGACCCGCAGACCCTCCTGCTCGAACGGGCTGATGTCCCAGCCGGTCATGCGTGCCAACGGCAGCCGCCCCTCCGCGTCGGCGGCGGCGATCACGTGGGCGTAGTACTCCTCGGGGTCCATAGCCATGATCAGGACCCTAGAGCATCGGATCCGCCCGGCGGGGGCTTCGTCAGGAGGCGACGGGCTTGTAGACGAATCCGGTCAACGGCGCGAGGACCTTCCAGCCGAGCGCCGCATAGAGCGCCCGGCCCTGGACCGTCGCGCCGAGAATGCCGGTAGCCGCTCCATTCTCGACGGCCGCGCTGGTGAGCGTGCCCATCACCACCGTCCCGAGGCCACGACGCTGGTGCGCCGGTTCGGTGACGATCTGGTCGAAGACTCCGGCGGTGCCGGTCACTCCGAGCTGGCCGGCCGCGGCGAGGTCGCCGGTGGCGCTATGGACTCGCACGTGGGTGAGCCCGCCGGCGGTCTCGGCGGTGACGGCGTACCCCTCGGGCGCCTGCACGCGCGACGGGCGCAGGTCGACGGCCATCAGGAAGCACGGATCGAGCGGCTCCCAACCGGCGGGGAACCACGGCTCCATCTCGCTAGGCGAAAGGAACCCCTTGATACAGGTGGTGGGCTCGGTGATCGTGCCGATGAGCCGGCGAACGACCGCGGCGTCGGCCTCGGTGTCGCCGCCGAGCAGCACGTGCCGGACCAGCTGGGTCGGCTGACCGACCTCGATCCGCAAGCCCCAGGGCTCGTCCACCGGCCTGGGCGTACCCCGCGAGACGGCCCACCCTTCGGCCCAAAGCCGTGCGATGTCCAGCATCCAGCCCACCCCCGAGTACGCGCGCCGACGTGCTGCCGGCCCGGTAAACCTAGCTGGGGTGGACGTCGAACTCCACGTCATACCGGTCACCCCGGTAGCGTGAGCGGCCCCACTCGATCGCCGAGCCCGAGGCGTCGTAGGCCACCCGGTCGATGACGAACGACGGCAGCCCGATCGGCACCTCGAGCAGTTCGGCGTCGGTGTCGTCGAGGGCGATGACCGACACTCGATGGGCGGCGGTCGCCACCTGCACGCCCCAGTGCTCCTGAAGGACGACGTACAGGGACTGGTCGTCGGCGAGCAGCTCAGCCAGGCCGGGGAACCGATTCGCGGACAGGTGCGTGTTCTCGACCGCGATGGGCACCCCGTCAGCCGTACGCACCCGATGCAGGGCGACGATCGGGTCGCCCTCGGCCAGTTGCAGACGTTGCGCCACCAATTCGGTCGCCGGGCGTACGCCTAAGGAAACGACCCGCGCACCCGGCTCCAGACCGCGCAGCCGCATGTCGTGGCTGAACGAGCCGGTGGTCGTGCCGTGCGTGAGGCGCGGCTCGGCCACGTAGGTGCCCGCGCCGTTGACGCGGCGCACCAGCCCCCGGGTGACCAGGTCGGTGATCGCCTGGCGAGCGGTCATCCGCGCGACCTGGAAGCGTTCGGCGATCGACCGCTCCGACGGCAGCAGCGTGCCGGGCGGCTGCTCGCGGACCATCGCCTCGAGGATCTCCCGCAGTTGCTCGCCCTTGGCGCGGTCGGTGTCGAACGCGTCGGGGAGCGGAATCTCCGGGAACGTGTTGTGCGGGCTGCGGGCCATGGCGCTCCGAACAAAAACGTGGTCAGGCGTCGCCGAGACGGACACGCCCACCGTACTGCCGCAGGATCTCGGCGTTGCGCTCGTAACCGCCGGGCGTGTTGGCCGAACGGTACACCAAGGACGGCGTTCCCGCCGCCATCTGACGCCCGACGACCTCGGCCACCAGCAGATTCGCCGCGAGTACGCCGGTCAGCCCGGACAGCGGCCCGAATCTGTCGCCCTCCGGCAGCGGCACCGCCGCGTCACCCCAGGGGGCTCCATTGTCGATGACGACGTCGGCCAGCTCGGCCAGCGACGGACTGCGCTGGGCGGTGGTGGCGTGGTCGACCGAGGTGATCGCGATCACCCGATGCCCGCGCGACTGGGCCAGCTGGACCATCTCGACGACCGCCGTGTTGCCGCCGGAGTTGGACGCGACCACGAAGACGTCCGCTGGCCGGATGTCGGCCAGCGCCCAGATGCGCTCGGCCACCCCGGACTCCCGTTCGAGCAGCGGATCGAGGATGTCGGCGGGCTTGGTGTCTCCATAGTAGACAAGATCGCGGATGGCGAGCTGATTCGCCGGGATCAGCCCACCGGCCCGGCCGACCAGCTCCAACGCCACCGCCCGGGAATGCCCCGTGCCGTACGCCTGAAGCACGCCACCGGCGGTGAGCGCGTCGGCGACCAGCCGCCCCGCCTCGGCGATCGCATCGCGTTGCGTGGTGATCAGCCGCTCCACGGCGGCTCGGGCGACCTCGGCGTACGCGTCCTGGTCGATCATCGCTCTCCTTCGGTCTTGCTGTCTCTTAGGGCGCTTCTTGCTCGCCCTCTTTTGACGCTGCTCGCTCGCAGCCCGCCTCCTCGGCGGGAGTTCGTGACCTGCCCCCTCGGCGGGAGTTCGTGACCCCGCGTGGCCCGCCTTATCGGCGGGAGTTCGTGATCTCCGGATGGTGGCGTACCTATCCCCGGCGCTGACAGGTAGCTGGCCCTCCGGAGATCAGCTGCCGTCGCCGGGGTCGCCATCGGGGTCAGGGCGGTGGGGTCACGGCGGTGGGGTGAGGGCGGCGAACAGGTCCGCCGCCGTGCGGGTGATCAGTTCGGCGCTGCCGGGGGCGGCCGCGCTCGCGAGGACTTCGTACGTGGCCGACCCGTAGGCGGCGGCCGGCGGCAGGTATCCGGGATAGGCGTTCGTATATCCGAGCACGACAACGGCCCGAGGGCAACCCTGCTGTTCCTCGCGCGCCCGGTTCGCCAGGCGCAGGTCTTCGGCGGCGCTGAGGAACGGTTCGCCGGGGAGCCCGGCCAGGAGCAGGTCGCCGATGCGTACGGCGGCGACCTCCGCCTCGATCTCGGGTGGTGCGACGACGGCCGCCATCCGCGCACCGTCGAGGTTGCCTTCGGCGATGCGGGCGGCGATCGGGTCGGACGCGGCGCGGATGCCGTCCTTCGCCGCTGCGATCAGGGCGTTCGCGTCGACCGGCGGCTTCGGTTCGAGCGTGACGCGGCGGCAGCGCCAATCGAGGTCACCGTCGGCCGCCCAGCCGATCTCTAGGGCTGGGGCGGCGGTTTTGTCGAGGAGTTCGAGGCACCGGTCCGCGACGAGCGCGCCGAGCCGGTCCAGTTCGGACGAGTCCTGGCCCTGACGCGTACGCCGGGTGCTGATGTCGCCGGCCGCGCCGGCTGCGACCGCGATCCAGGTCCCCGGTCCGAGGCGGTCGGCGAGCGCGCGCCGGACCGCTCCGGTCAGGTCGGCGCTGACGAGGAGGTTCTCCGACGGCAGCACGGTCGGATGCACGGGCAGGACGACCAGCACGCCGGCTCGGCGGCCCTCGGAGACGATCTCGACGACGTCGAGCGGTACGCACGGCTCGCCCGCGTAATGGCTGCGTACCGCGCCGACGCCGTGCAGCGGGCCGGAGTGGACCAGGCCGGACGCGTCGGTCTCGGCTTGGCGGGCGTCCGCGATCGTGTCGGCGACGGCGGTGCTGAGGGTGGCGAGCCAGTCGGGCGGTGTGGCTGTCCCACCGGGTACGCATCCGGTCTCCGGCCCGGCATGGGTGTGGCTCGCGGCGACCCAGAGGAGGTCCACGTCGGACACCGCCGCGCGGGCCGCCTGGGTCAGGTCGGCGTTGACGCAGATCGCGTCGATCAGCGCCAGGCCGAATCGGCGTACGCCGTCGGACCAGGTGATCGCGGAGACGCGCAACGGGTCGAGGGTGCCGGTGGCGGTTCCCTCGCGGAAGGCGTACCCGCCCATGGGGGTGCCTGGCGGGACGGTCAGGGTCTGGGCGGCGAATCCGACTCTCACCGGACCGTCACCCGCACCAGTCCGGAGTGGATGCCGAGGTCGGTGGCGGCGGCGAGGTTCGCGGCGCCGTCCAGCCCGTCCCCGAGCGGCTCCTGCAGGCGTACGCCAGGTCGTCGGAGGGCGAGTTCGTCGGCGAATCGGCGACGCAAGGTGTCGTTGCGCAGCAGCCGTCCGGTCCATGAGACGGGCAGGTCCGTCCCGGCGGCGGCGACGGTCGCGGCGAGTTCCTCGGCGGCCTCGGTGACGATGCGGTCGGCGTACGGGTCGGTGCCGGCGAGCTCGAGCACGGCCGGGGCGAACTCGGCGATGCGCGCGACGGCGTCCGGTGCCGGGTAGAGGGATTCGGCGAGGTCGGCGAGGTCGCCGAAGTGCTTGCCGGCCAGCTCGGTCAGCGGGGTCGGCTCGATCCGGCCGTCGTGGCCGCGTAACGCGACGTCCAGGCCTCTTCGCCCGATCCAGAAGCCGCTGCCGGCGTCGCCGCACAGGTAGCCCCAGCCGTCGACCTGACGGCGTACGCCGTCGCGGTCCAGCCCGAGCGCGATCGCGCCGGTCCCGGCGGCGAGCACGGTCCCGGGACCGAGCCCGAAGGCGCCTGCGTGGGCGGTGACGACGTCCCCGGCGATCAGGACGCGCTGCGCGCCGAGCCGGTCGACCAGGTCGGCTGCCAGGGCTGCGTATTCGGCGTCGGATCCGAGGACGCTGGTCAATCCCAGGCAGACGGTGCCAATCTGGTTAGCGGCGGAGACGGCCGTCCAGGGCTCGGCGATCGCGGCCAGCACCGCGGCGGATGGGCGTAAGCCGGTCCGGTAGGTCATCCCGGGCGCTTCGGCGCTTCTCCCGACCTGACCGTTTCGCGACAGTGCCAGTCGCATGCGCGTCTGGCCTGCGTCGATCGCCACGTCCACCACGTCAGCCATGTCGGGCATCGTAATACCGGTCTAGACCGAAAGCTATAGCGGGTTTACGCTGCCGACCATGAAATCGGCTCTTGTCGCTATCTTGTCCGCCGCCGCCCTGCTGGCGACCGGCTCCGTCGCTCTACTCGCCACAGGATCGCCCGCCGCCGCGTCCGACCTGCGCGTGTACACGTCGGTCCCCGGCTCCTACCGAGTCCAGCCGACGTCCACCAACGGGACCCCGGTCTTCCACGACCTCGGCGCCCGGATCACCGTCCCGGCCGGCACCACGAAGTACCTGAGCAGCAAGCTCATCGTGTCAGCCGCGACCGTCGTCACCGAGACGTCGCATCTGGTCTACTGCCGCCTGCCCGGCGCCACCGCCCTGACCGACCGGCTCGTCTCCGGCCAGAACGTGCTGGCCGGGACGACCACGACGATCCTCACCCGTGGAATGATCACCGCGCCCGCGTCCGGCGATCTCACCTGCTCGCTGGAGGCGATCTTCATCGACCATTCGGCCACCAGCGGCGCGCAGTCGATCCGCGTCGAGGCGTCCACGTACGTCGAGGACGTGTTCGGCGTGCTGCCCGCGTCGGCGCAGACCTATCAACCCGCGCGTACCCGCGTCGACAGTGGCTACTACGCCGCGCCGGTCACCTTCACAGCTCCGGCGGGAGTCACGAGCATCCAGGCCATCGGCGACGTCAACGTCACCACCTGCTACGGCACGAAGCCGGAGGCGTTGTGCGTCGGCGGGCGGCTCACCGGCGGATTCGCGTACGTCGGCACGCAACTGGTGGTGCACCAGCTCAACCAAGACGGATCGGTCTGCAACACCACCACCAACGGCGCGCTCGCGGGCGTCACCGTGTCCAACACCGTCCACCACTTCAAGATCAATACTTGGCACACCGCCGTACCGGTCCTGGCGAGCTGCTCTTCGCGTACCTTCTCCGCCTCGACCAGAGTGACCGCCAACGCGGGAGCCGAGTCGATCGTCGTGGAGGCCAACCACCAGTCGCTGACCGCGTTGTTCGTGCCCTGACCCGCGCTTGGGGTGTCATACCGCGCTGGCATCATCGCGGCATGACACCCCTCACCGTCCGCCAGGGCGACGCGACCAGCCCGCAGGCCAAGGGCCCCAAGGTGATCGCGCACATCTGCAACGACCTGGGCGGCTGGGGCAAGGGGTTCGTGCTGGCGATCTCCAAACGGTGGCCCGAGCCGGAGCGCGACTACCGCGACTGGCATCGCCACCGCGCGGGCAACGACTTCGGGCTCGGCGCGGTCCGGATCGTCCAGGTCGCCGCGGACATCTGGGTGGCGAACATGGTCGCCCAGCACGGCATGAAGACCGGCAGCAACGGCCCGCCGATCCGCTACGACGCCGTCGAACGCTGCCTCGCCAGGCTCGCGGAACTGCTGCCGTCCGGCGCGTCGGTGCACATGCCACGCATCGGCACGGGGCTCGCCGGCGGCTCGTGGGACAAGATCGAGCCTCTAGTGGTACGCACACTGTGCGCGCGGGACATCCCGGTGACGGTCTATGACTACGGGAAATGATCCGTTGACGGCGGTTCCGTGGGACACGCTGCACCACGCTTACGGGTCGGCGGCTGACGTGCCGGATCTGTTGCGCGCCTTGGGTTCGGCCGACGAGGATGCCCGGGGCGAGGCGCACTACCGGCTGCGCGGCAACGTCTACCACCAGGGGACGCGCTGGGAGGCGAGCGCGTACGTCGTCCCGTTCCTGGTGGCGCTCGCGGATGAGCCGTCCACACCGGAGCGATCACTGGTAGTGGATCTGCTCCGCCTCGTGGGCCTCGGCGACCTGGACGATCGCGCGCTGCCGTTCGCCGGGTTCCCGTCGTTCGGCGAGGATCTGCGCCGGCGCATCCGCGAACTGCTGCCCGCCTTCGACGAGGGCGAGGTGGAAGACGACGACTTCGAGGTCATGGACGTCGCCGCGCAGGTGTGGGCCGCCGACGCGTACGCGGCCTTCACCCCGAACGGCGAAGTGTTCCGCCGCTGGCTCGGCGACCCGGACGCCGAGGTGGCCGCCCGCGCCGCCGAGCTGCTCGCCTGGGTCCCGACGACACCGGCGATCGTGGCCGACCTCGTCGCCGTGCCCGACGGCGACGGCGTACGCGCGAGCGCGAACCTGGCCCTGGGGCACCTGACCGGTGAAGACCCGGCGGTACTGGCCCGGCTCAGCGAGCAGTTGTCCGATCCGTCGCCGATGATCCGCTGGTCGGCGGCGGTCGCCGTGGCTCTGCGTACGCGGCCCGCCGCGCCGCCGTCGGTTCGCCGGCTGCTGGAGGCCGAGCGGGATCCGACCCGGCCGGTGACCGTGCCCGGCTGGCAGCGGCCGCTGGCCGGGTTCATGGCGCTGGCGCTCACTCCGCCCGGATAGCGTCCCGGGCTTCCATCAGCGCGAAGCCGAGCAGATTCAGCCCGCGCCACTGCGCGGGATCCGACGCGCGGGGGTCGGCCGCACCCAGTCCGATCCCCCAGATCCGGTCCAGCGGACTCGCCTCGACGAGCACCCGCTCCCCCGTCCCCAGCAGGTACGCCCGCAGGTCGTGGTGCTGGCCGAACTTCGCCACGCTGCCCGCCACGACGATGGCGTAGCGGTTGTCGTCCCAGGTCTGCTGGTCGAAGTCGCGTGCCTGCCGGCCGAGTTCCTTGGCGTGACGCGGGTGCTTCACCGACAACACCTTGTCGGCGATCACGTCGTCGCCGAACAACTTCGCCTTCGACCACATCATCCAGTGCTCGGCAGTGGCGTACGCCCGCCCGCCGATCTGGAAGGAGGCGGGCCACCACTGGCTCAGGCAGCCCGCGCCGACGGTGCCGTCGGGTTGCGGTTTGTGCCCCCAGAAGTGGAGGTATTTCACGTTCTTCCCGGAAGAGACGAGGTCAGCCAGATCGGTGCGGGTGTGCGCGAGCATGCCCGACAGTGTGCCGGATGCCTATGACACTGCGCGACCCGCCTGTTACTCAAACCGGGCACGAATACTGCACCCGATCTTCATCCGGCGAGGCGGCGGTTCAGGTGAGGGGGACGGCGATGAGGGCGGCGATCAGGCCGTACTCGATGGCCGTCGCCGCGTTCGCAGGCGCGGCGATCAACAGCGACGCGACGACCGCTGCCAGCGCGGCGGCCGGGTACCAGATCCTCTTGTTCATGGGGCCGAAGGTAGCGGGCGCCGAGGAGGCGAGATAGATGAATGAAGCTCACCCCCCGTGGTGCCCTGACCACGCTCTGGGGCTTGCGAGGTGGCCCTGACCAGCGCATAGTTAAAGTGACTCCACCCCCATTCGTGAGGATTCGCGCCATGCTTGCCGACGATGACCGTTCTCCGCGCCATGATGCTGACGCGTTGATGGAGATGACGCACGAGACGATGATGGCCCGCTGGGAGTTGGGCCTGGTGACGCCGATGTCGGCGACGATCAGCACGTTCGCCAAGACCGACGGAAGCTGGTGGACGGCGGCCGAGGAGATGTGGCGCCGGGTGTGCGTCGAGGAGGAGAACAAGCGCCTCGACTTCCACCATGACCGGTTCGGCAGCAACGTGCAGGCGGCTGGGCCGCCGCAGTCGCTGTTCGGGCGCCAGAGTCCGCGCAACCTCGCTTAGTCTCGCTCGGCCGGCGTGGCCGGTGGTGTCAGCCCCGCGGAGCGACCAGTTTCGCTTCGAGGCGCTGCGGCACCGGCCAGCGCACGTCGCGGGCCCAGCCGAGCTTCTCGAAGATCCAGATCAGCCGGGCGGACGGGTCGATCTGGCCGCGCAGCACGCCGTGCCGGGCTCCGGTGGGGTCGGCGTGGTGGGAGTTGTGCCAGCTCTCCCCGAACGACAGGATGGCCAGCGGCCAGAAGTTCGTGGCTTTGTCGCGGCTCTCGAAGGGCCGCTCGCCGAAGACATGGCAGACGGAGTTGACCGCCCACGTCACGTGGTGCAGCAGGGCCATGCGGACGAGGCCGGCCCAGAAGAAGGCCGTCAGCGCGCCGGTCCAGGAACCGCTGATGAGCAGGCCGATCAGCGCCGGGGCGAGCAGCGACAGGGCCGCGATCGGGCCGAACAGCTTGCCGACGAGACGCATGTCCTTGTCGTTGAGCAGGTCGGGGGCGAATCGGGTGCGGTTGCTCAGTTCGCGGCGCAGCATCCAGCCGACGTGGGCGTGGCCGAGTCCTTTCAGCAGCGCGCCGACCGAGGTGCCGTAGCGCCACGGCGAGTGCGGGTCGCCTTCGCGATCGGAGAAGGCGTGGTGACGGCGGTGGTTGGCGACCCATTGGATGGGCGAGCCCTGCACGGCGAACGATCCGGCGACGGCCAGGGCGACGCGCAGCCCCCGCCGGGCCTTGAACGAGCCGTGGGTGAGCAGCCGATGGAAGCCGGCGGTGACGCCGAATCCGGCGATGACGTAGATCGTGGCCGCCATCGCGATGTCGGCGGCGGACAGGCCCCAGCCCCAGGCGAGCGGGACGGCGGCGGCGAGCGCGAGGAACGGGACCACGACGAAGATCCACATGGTGATGGCGGCGGCCGTGCCCTGGCGGGCGTCCAGCAGGGGCTTCGGCCCGGTCTGCAGCTGGGGCGCGGTGTTCAGTGACGTCATGAGCTCCTGCCGGGGGTTGACCGCGATCGGTGAGAGTCAGACAGTACCCGCCCAGCTACCCAAATCCCCAAGATCACCACAAAGTTCCGTTTGTCGGTACTCCGGGTGACCTTCGTCGCCGGAGCGACGGCCGCGACCACGACACCAGCGATGGTGCAGTACCCTCAGAACCGTCTTGTCGATCACCACGCGCTGCGGCCGAACACGGTCTGCGCCGGGCTGGCCGACCCCTCTACGTTCGGAGTACGCATGGCGGCCCGCCGCCCCTCCTCAGCTTCCTCACCGTCCGGGTTCGCTCAGCTCGGCGTGCCCGCCGCTCTCGTCTCGGCCCTCAACGGCCAGGGCATCACCACGCCGTTCCCGATCCAGCTCGCGACCATCCCGGACGCGCTCGCCGGCCGCGACGTGCTGGGCAAGGGCCAGACGGGTTCCGGCAAGACCTACGCGTTCGTCCTGCCGCTGCTGGCCCGGCTGGCCGCGTCGGCCCGGCCGCGTCAGGCCAAGCGCCCGCGCGGGCTGATTCTCGCGCCCACCCGGGAGCTGGCCGATCAGATCGCGGCCAGCCTCGCTCCCCTGGCCAAGACGATGTCGCTGCGCGCGCTGACCGTCTACGGCGGCGTCGGGCACGCCCGCCAGATCAAGGGTCTGCGCGACGGCGTCGACGTCCTCATCGCCTGCCCCGGGCGGCTCGCCGACCACATCGACGCCGGCCACGCCGACCTGAGCGCGGTCGAGGTCACCGTGATCGACGAGGCCGACCACATGGCCGACCTGGGCTTCCTGCCCGCCGTACGCCGGCTGCTGGAGCAGACTCCGGCCAATGGGCAGCGGCTGTTGTTCTCCGCGACCCTGGACGCCGGTGTCGACGTGCTCGTGCGGCGCTTCCTGCACCAGCCGGTCCGGCATACCGTCGAGCCCCGGCGGCAGGCCGAACCGGCGATGCACCACCACGTGCTGCACCTGCAGGCGCAGGACCGGTTCCCCGTCCTGGTCGACCTGACCAGCGCGCCGGGCCGGTCGGTGGTCTTCACGCGTACCAAGCACGGGGCCAAGGCACTGGCCCGCAAGCTCGTCGCGGCCGGCGTACCGGCTGTCGAGCTACACGGCAACCTCGGCCAGAACGCCCGGACCCGCAACCTGGGCGCGTTCTCCGACGGCACGGTCACCACCCTGGTCGCGACCGACATCGCCGCGCGGGGCATCCACGTCGACGACGTGGCACTGGTCATCCACGCCGATCCGCCCGTGGAGCACAAGGCGTACCTGCACCGGTCCGGCCGCACCGCTCGCGCCGGGAGCACCGGCACCGTCGTCACGCTCGCCACGGACGATCAGATCGGCCAGGTACGCGATCTCACCCGCAAGGCCGGCGTCTCCTCGACGACCACCCGGCTACGGCCGGGCGACCCGCTGCTGACCGAGATCGCGCCCGGCGACCGGAGTCTGGCCGAGCCCCCGCCGAAGCCGGCCGCGCAGGTGCCTACGGCGGCATCCCAGGCTCCGCCGTCGAACGCGGCCCGGCGTGGCCGGCGGCGACCGGCCCGGCACCGGTCCGCGACGGGGACCACAAGCCAGACCGGCCACCAGACCGGCCAGGCGACCCAGGGGCAGCCCAGCCAGTCCAGCCCGGGCGGTGCGGCGGCCTTCTCCGGGCGTACGCGGGTCGGGTCACGCCGCAGCCGCTGACCACCGGCGGCGTCTCTCTACAGTGGTGCGACCTACAGTGGCGCGACCCAGTACGGCGACACGTCCATCCACCCGTTGGCGGCGGCCCCGTTGAGCCGTCCGCTGCTGGTGGTGGCGAGCGTGTACCACGAGTCGACGTAGTCCGGGTCGTCGGTCCACCACGACGACGGCATGGCGTCGAGGATCGCGCTGACGAGCGGGATGTAGACGCCCGCGTCCGCGATGGTCAGCAGCGCGGCCGCGATCGCCTGGGCGAGCTGCAGGTAGTTGGTGTCCCCGTCGTCCTCCATCATGACCGCGTCGGCGAGGTTGTACTTGTACGCCGAGAAGTGCACGAGAAGCTGGTTCGGGTAGTACGTGGTGCCGTCCTTGTTCAGGTACGGCATCTGGACGATGTCGACCTTCGGGTGCCCGTCGAGGCCGAAGCCGCTGACCACCGTGTAGATCTCGGCGTCGCCCTTGATCCACGGCTCCTTGTCGTCGCTGAGCCGGACGGCGTCGACCTTCGTCGCCCAGTAGCCGCCGGTCAGCGCGGCGCCAGCGAGCGCCGACTTCGCCTGGTGCGACGCGAGCGTCTGCCGGAGGACTTCGATGCCGAGCGGCAGCGCCCGGGCGGTGTCGACTTCGACGACCAGGACGGGTCGCTGCGGCATCTGGTCGCCGTCGAGGATGACGCGTCCACCGGCCGCGTCGTACGCGGTGACAGCGGTGGCCTCGTCGTCGGACGGCGCGCTGGCGACTAGGGGCACCTCGTGCTTGGCCTGCGCCCGCATGCTCACGTCGCCCAGGCGTACGCGCAGCAGGGACTCGGCGCCGTCGGGGAGCCCCTTGGCCACCCGCACGGCGTGGTTGGCCGCGGCGACGTCGGCGGCGAACCGCGTACCCAATGGCAATGCGGCGAGGTCGACGGATCCGGCCGCGACCGCGGACGTGACCCGTGACCGGGCGGCGGGTTTGCCGAGTTCGGTGGCGAGGCGGTGGGCGAGGGTGTCGGTGACGGTGGCGACCGACGCGCCCGCGAACGGGTCGGCGGGCGCCGCCTGAGCAGGAGTGACGAGTCCGACGGTGAGGGCGGCGGCCAGGAGGACGGGCAGGGTGCGGCGTGCAGGCGGTTGGTACACGCGGTCTCCTCGTGTTCCCGGGGCGTGGTGTCAGCCACCGCCCCAGCGCGATCAATCGATGGTTCGATGATCGCTGATATCGACCGCGTCTACAAGGGACGACCTCGCCCGCACCTGATCGAGACGATCAGGGCTGCGGTTCCTTCGCCTTCTGGCGGGCGTAGTACGCGCGGGCTCGGTTGCGGTCGCCGCAGTCGCTCGTCGCGCACCAGCGGCGGTTACGCCGGGGCGAGGTGTCGAGGTAGACCCAGCCGCACTTGGCGTCCTCGCACTGGTGGAGACGGTCGAGGTCGTCGCGCTGGGTGAGCGCCATGAGGCCGCGGACGATGCGGTCGCGGGGCAGCCGCAGGCTGGTGTCCCGGTCGTGCCACTGCCAGCGGCCACCGTCCTGGACCAGGTCGGCTGCGCCGATCGCCGTCCGATACAGGCCGGCGAGACCGACGGCGGCCGCAGCGTCACCTTCGAACAGGGTCGCGTACGCGTACTCGCGCGCCTGGACGACCCGGCGTCGTTCCCGCTCAGCCTCGGTGCTGTCGTGTGCCGCGAGATCGCGCAGCGCCGCTGCCTCGGTCGTGCCGATCAGGTCGGACTCGGCGCACCAGTCGACGACGTCGGCGTAGCTCGCCAGCCGGTCCGAGCGGTCGGCCCCGCCGAGCCGCCAGTCGACGGTGTTCAGCAGGTCGAGCAGGCGGTCGCCCGCGATGTGACCGAATCTCACCGGCTCCTCCTCATGGGTGAACCCATTATTGCATGTGAGGCGGCCAGCATGGCATGCTCACAGGTGATCAGCCAATCGCCCATGAGAAGATCATCAGGAGCCGGAATCGTGTCTGTCTTCGCCCCACGCAGATCGTTCGCGGCGCTCTGGGCGTCCCAAGCGTCCTCGAACCTTGCCGACGGGTTGTTGCAGGCCGCCGCGCCGCTACTCGTAGCCACCCTGACCCGCGACCCGCTCGTGGTGGCGGGCATGACGGTGGTGCAGTTCCTGCCCTGGCTGGTCGCGACCCTCCCGGCCGGCGCACTGGCAGACCGGATAGACCGGCGCCGGATCCTCACCGCCGGAAACCTGCTGCGTGCGGGCGGGTTCGCACTGCTCGCACTGGCCTTGGCCAGCGGCTGGCAGCACGTCGGGCTGCTCTATGCGGCGGTGTTCCTGGCCGGCTGCGCCGAGACGCTGGTGGACAACGCCGCCCTGACCATCCCGCCGAGGCTGGTGCCCCGCGAGCGGCTCGAACGGGCCAACGGCCGGTTGTTCGCCACCCAGTCCGTCATCAACACCTTCGTCGGCCCGCCCGCCGGGGCGGCGTTGTTCGCGCTGGCGGCGTCGGCGGCGTTCTTCACTGGTGCCGCCGCGTTCGCGCTGGCTGGGCTGGCCGCGGTGCTGCTGCCCGCGCTGCGTCCCACTCGCGAGGAGCATGACCGCCGCCACTCGACGCCGACCACCGTCACGGCGGACATTCGCGCCGGATGGACCCACTTCTGGCGCCACGACCTGCTGCGCCGGGTCGCGTTCATCTCGGCGGCGATCAACTTCTTCAGCGCCGCCACCGCCGGCCTGCTCGTCCTGCTGGCCACCGGCCCGTATCAGGTGCCCCCGTCACGATACGGCCTGTTCATCGCCGTGCCGGCCGCCGGCGCGATCATCGGATCGCTGCTGGCTGAACATGTCGTGCCGCGCATCGGCGGCGGCCCGGTCACGTGGCTCGCCGCGCTCGTCCCCGCCGCCGGGTACGCCGTTCTCGGGCTGAGCCGCAGCACCGCCCTCGCACTGGCCGCGATGTTCCTCGCCGCCATCGCGACCTCGCTGAACCAGATCGTGGTCAGCACGCTGCGCCAGGCCGCGGTCCCCGACGAACTCCTCGGCCGCGTCACCTCGGCGTACCGGCTGGTCGTGCTCGGCGTCGTCCCGCTGGGCGCGCTCGCCGGCGGCCTGCTCGGGCGCGGCCTGGGCATCCGCGCCCCGTTCCTGGTGGCCGCCGCCGGACTCGGGCTCGCCGCGATCCTGCTCGCGTCGCGGGTCACCACCCGCGCGCTGCGCGAGGCCGAAAAGTCCGCGGCGGACGAGCGGGAGCCTCACCCGGCCTTGGCCAGGTGAGGCTGTCCCCCATTTCACCCATGTCGTACGCACACCTCAGGCGGTGGCTTCCCAGCTGAATCCGTCCAGGTCGGTGAACGGGCCGGCCTGGCTGCCGATCGCCAGCCGGTGCGAGCCGGTGCCGTCGGCGGGCAACCCGGCGTCCTTGGCCAGCCCACGGATGCCGTAGAGGACGAACTTCACGCCGTTCGCCGGGCTCTCGAATTCGGCGTACTTGCCGAGGCTCCGGGTGACGACGAAGCCCTGTTCGGCGTAGAACCGCTTGCTCGCGGTGAAGTCGGCGACGCCGATCAGCAGCACGAACTGGTCGATCTCGCCGGTGTCGGGGCCGGTGTCCTTCTTCGCCGAGGTGGCGACCTTCCAGACGGTGCCGTCCGGGGCCTGGACGGTGCCGCCCCAGCCCCACAGCGACTTCGAGACCGGCTTCAGGACGGTGGCGCCCGCGTCGACGGCCGCGCCGATGAGCCGCTTGACCGCCGCGGGCTGGGAGACGACCAGCGACAGCGTGAAGCCGCGGAAGCCGGTCGTCGGCGTCTGCGAGGCGCGTACGCGCAGCCGGGAGCCGAGCCCGAACGCGGCGGTGTAGAACGCCTCGGCGGCGACGACGTCGGCCACCTCCAGCGTGACGGACTCGATCGACGCGGCGGTGACGGTAGCGGTGGCCATGATGTTCTCCTCGATGTATCTGCCTGTCGGCAACGCTTGGCTTGCTGTCGGCAACCCGGTGGGGGAAGCACGAATAGCGTCGCCCGCGACGGGGTCGGCGCACATCGGTGACGACCACGGGCCGCACCACGGAGCCGACCACGGACGGCTACGGGCACGGCCGCGCAGCGGCCACCGGCTGCTCTCGGGAAGGGCGGCTACAGCAGGGTGAGGCCGAGGTCGGCGAGGAATCGGGTCAGCGCCAGCCGTTGCCGGAACACGGCTTGCGTCTCCGCCGTGACCGGCTGGCCGAGCAGCTCGAACGGCAGCGACGTGTACGCCGCCCGGGCCACCAGGCTGCCGACGTAGCCGTAGGTGACGTCGGCGGCGCTTGCTGAGCCGCCGTACGCCCGCAGGCCGGTCACGAACGCCGGGACGAGCGCGTCGTGCACCTCCGCGAGGACGCCGACGTCGAGCAGCCCGGCGTGGGCGAGCCCGATGAGCAGCTGGCCCAGGTCGAACCCGACCGCGTGCGGGCTCTGGAACGACAGGTCGATGGCGACGAGCGTGTCGGGCTCGGCGCGGGGAATCAGCAGGTTCTGCGGGCTGGCGTCGCCATGCGGGATCGCTTGGGGCAGCACGTCGAGCCGGCTCAGAATCCCCGGCAGCGCCCCGGCGACCCGGCGCAGATCGTCGCGGAGACTCCTGTCGGCCTCGGCGAGCAGCGGATGCCGCCACAGCTCCTCGTCGGCCAGTGCGGGCAGGGCTCCTTGGTGGACTCGGCCGTCGACGTATCCGCGTAGTCCCCAACCTGGGTCGTACGGGCTGGCAGCGACCGCTTCCGGCGTACCGCGGAGGGCGGCCAGTCCACCGAGGAGCGTGGCGGCCTGCTGGAATCGGGGCAGGTCCCAGTGCTCTTCGGGGCAGGCGTCGATGTCTTCCATGTAGAGCATGAGGCGGTCGTCGCCGAGGTCGGCGACGCGATACAGCACAGGCACCCGCAGCCCGGCCGGCAGGTATCCGGCGAAGCCGTCGTCCCACGCGGCCAATTCCTGCCGCCAGGGGAACTGGGCCGCGAAACCGTCGCGCAGTCGGGGCGGCAGAAGGTGCAGTCGCGGCCAGTGCCGGACGTGCTGAACGAGTTTGACGAAGACGCTGAAGCTGCGCCCGTCGGCGGTGGTGCCGCGCACCCGTCGCAGGCCGCCGGTCGCCGGTGAACCTGACTCATACTCGATCGCCTCGCATCGCCAGGCGTGAAGGGTCACCGGTTCACCGAGGATCTCGGCCGCCACGAGGGACACGTCGTCGGCGCTGACGTCCATGAGCCCGACCCCCAACTAGTAAGGTCACCTGACTACCTAGAGATAGTAAGGTAGCCTGATGACCTCGGTCAACGACGATCCCCCGGGCCACGTATTCGACCTGCTCGGCGCCGCTCTGACGGTGGCGAAGCGCCGAATGGAGGCCGAGGTCGCCGACGAGCCCCAACACCTGCGCGGCTCCCACCTGCGGCTGCTGTCACTCACCCCCGTCGAGGGCATCCGCCCGACCGAACTGGCCGCCGTCATGGGCATGACCAAGCAGTCGCTGGGCGAGTTCGTCGCGAGCATGCAGAAGGCGGGCTTTCTCGACGTCAGCCCGGACCCGGCGGACGGGCGCGCCCGGATAGTGCGCCCGACCGCCAAGGGCCTGCGGATGCAGCAGCGCATCCTGCAGATCTTCGCCGACACCGAGCAGGGCTGGCGGGACGAGATCGGCGACCGCGACTGGACGACGTTCCGTCGAGTCTTGGCCCGGCTGGCCGCCGAGAAGCCCGACTGACGATCGGGGCCGGCGGCGGTATCAGGCGAACATGGCGGCCACGTGCTCGGCGATCTCCGCCTCGGAAACGTCGCGCAGATGGCGGTCGACGGCCCAGCGGTGCCCCGACGGGTCGAGGAACTGCGCCGTGCGATCGCCCCAGAACGCGTCGTGCGGCGGCTCGAACTCGGTGGCCCCGGCGCTGATCGCCTTGTCGTATACGCCGTCGACGTCCTCGACGGGCAGATGGAAGGCGGCCGGAGTACCGCCCAGGGCTGCCGGCGTACGCAGGCCGCGCCCGGGCCACTCCCCCGCGACCGCCAGAACGGTGTCGCCGACGAGCAGTTCGACGGTGAGCGGGCGGCCGTCGGGCAGCAGGAGGCGGCTGGTCTCCTTCGCGCCGAGGACCTCGGCGTACCAGGTGGCGGCGGTGTCGGGATCGGACACCACGAGATGTACGGCAACTTGTGTCATGCCGGGGACCATACAGCCTGTCTGGTCGATGTGTCCATACACCCTGTCTGGTACGCTGTCACCCGTGGCGGCCCGACGCGATAGACCCACCCAGGACGGCGTTGACCTGCGCGAACGGATTCTCGACGCGCTGCGGGAACTGCTGAGCGAACGCACCTTCGACACGCTGAGCGTGGCGGAGGTCATCTCCGCCGCCGGGGTCTCCCGAGCCAGCTTCTACTTCTACTTCCCCAGCAAGCAGGCCGCGCTGGCCGAACTCGTACGCCGCGCGGTCGGCGCCGGCCACGAGGCCGCGGAGCCTTGGGTGCAGGCGTCCGCCGACCCGAAGGAGACGTTGCGGGCGGGCGTCGACGCCGGCGCCGTGCTCTGGTCGTCGAACGCGCCGGTGCTGCGCGCGATCGTGGAGAGCTGGGCGTCCGACGCACTGCTGCGGGAGTTGTGGCTGGCCCAGATGCAGACGTTCACCGACGCGACGATCGACCGCATCGAGGCCGATCGGCGTACCGACCCAGCGATGGCGGCCCGGCTGGACGGCGTCGACGTGCCCGCCCTGGCCGCCACGCTGACCTGGACCGGCGAGCGGCTGTACTACCTGGCCGCCTGCGGAGTGCCGCCGTTCGACGACCGCACGGTGCTGGTCGACACGCTCACCCATATCTGGCTGTCCGCGCTGTACGACTGAGATTGATTGAGCTGTCGAATCCGCCGGTATTCGTTCGTGTAGGAGGTGAGCGGCCGCACCGCGCGGCTCGCAACACAGTTCACCGCACGGAAGGAACGGGCTTATGCGCTCGATCGCAGTCACGATGTGGGTCACGCTGGACGGCGTCGCCCAAGGCCTCGGCCGCCCGGACGAGGACACCCGAGGCGGGTTCACGCACGGCGGGTGGGGCCAGCGGTACAACGACGAGGTCATGGGCCGCGAGATGGCCCAGAGCATGGCCAAGCCGGGCGACATGCTGTTCGGCCGGCGTACCTGGCAGGACTTCATCACCGCGTGGGGACGCTCCACGGACGGCAATCCGGTCACCGCCCACATGAACGCGGCCACCAAATACGTCGTCTCGCGTACCCTGCCGGACGCGGACGCCTGGCCCGGCTCGATCCTGCTGCGAGGCGAGGCGGTCGACGTGGTCGCCGAGCTGAAGGCTCAGCCGGGCGACGACCTGTCGATCATCGGCAGCGTGTCGCTGGTGCAGAGCCTGCATGCCGCCGGCCTGATCGACCACTACACGCTGGTTATCTGCCCGCTGGCCCTAGGCGTCGGCACTCGCCTGTTCGACGACGCGAGCCCGCTGACCGAGTTCGACCTGACCAGCAGCGTCACGACCACGACGGGCGTGATCATCGCCCACTACGACCGCCGGACACCCGATGCGGCCTGAGCGGCTGGGAGCGTGGCCAGCGGTCGCCACCACTGATCCTGCTCCCCACCCGCGCCGACATCGGCGTGGCCCGCACCGGCGAGAACGGCGTCGCGGCGTACGCCGGGCAGCACCTGATACTTGATCGATGCGGTGTCGCTGACCAGCGCCAGCGGCCACCACAAAGCACGGACGTACTCGCGGGCCGCTTCCGGACCGTCCCAGTCGTAGCATCCGCGATAGACGCCGTGCTCGTCGGCGGCCAGCCACAGCTTCGACACGAACCCCGGGAAGGCGACGAACAACGGGGTGTTGAGCAGGCTCTCGGCTCCGAACATTCGGTGGCCGCGGCCCCGGACGTACCGCAGCCGGAATTGGACGATCAGTACGCACGGCTCCTGCGGTTCGGGTCGATCGAGGACCGTCTCACGGTAGATCCGCGACGTCGACCCGTCCGCGAACCGCACCCAGGTGCCGACCCGACGCCGTGGCATGTGCACACGCCGCTGGGCCAGCAGCATCAAGGTCCGGCCAGCACACGCCGCGAGCCTCGGCAATGCCGTCGGCAGGCGGTAATGCTCCACCCGTCGTTCGCACTGGACGATCGTCATGATCGCCTCCTCCCAGACATCGCGGCGAGAAGCCCTTCCACGCCCTCTTCCTAGCCTGCGCCGCCGATGAGCAGCGGCCCACGGCTCGTCGACCCGGCGGTACGGGACCTTTGCCCTTACCGGAGATCACAGACGGTCGGATGGCGCGGGCCCCAACCGGTCTCGCGCCATCCGTCGGTCGACCGTGCGAGTCAGCAGCCCTTCCAGGCCGTGGTGTGGTCGTGGGGGTACGTCCGGCCGCAGAACTGCGGCGGATGCGACACCCACGCCCCGGACGCGGAGTCGTACGCCTGCGTCGAGATGTGCAGGTGGCAGCCGCTCGACTGGCCCTTGTTCCCAGTCTTTCCGACGACCGTGGTCGTGCCGACGACCGCGCCGGGGTTGTAGTTGATCGTGTCCATGTGCATGTACTTGACCCGCCACGTCACGGTGCCGAACTTCTTCGTCATCGTCAGGCGGCCGATGGTCCGGTCGACGGTCGCGACCGTCATGCCGTCCCAGATCGGGTACAGCGCCTGGTAGCAGGCGCCGACGGCTTGGAGAAGTCCAGCGCGTAGTAGTCGCTGCAGTGCTCGGCCGGACTGCCGCAGTAGTCCGTGTGCAGGCCCTCCCCGTACCAGGACCCGGAGAGCACCCATGAATCGCTGTAGAGCCACGGCGATTCGCCGTTGGGCGAGGGGCTGGAACTCTGGTGGGCCTGAGCCATCGAGGGCGCCAGGACCGAGGCGAGCAGCAGGGCCACGATGGCGGCCAGCCGGAGCGCGTGCTTTCTCACGTTACCTCCCTATCGTTGCGGGCGGCCATCTCGTGGATGGCGTACGCAGATGCTGGCAGCGCGGTGACCGGCCGGAGTGGATTCTCGGACGGATCCGGACAGCTTCCTCGCAGGTTGCGATCAGCGTCGCGCGACGGCCGGACAGGCGAATCGGCCCGTCGTTACCATCGACGAATGCGGGTTTCCTGGGGCGACTCCGTGCCCGAGCCTCCGCATCGACCGGTCAGTAGTCAGCGGCGTGGCTTTCCATCACCCACAGCGTTCCGCCGGTGGGCGACACGCTCTTCGGCTTGGCGTTGTAGCCCAGGGTCAGGAAGGTCCCGGTGGCGATCTCCACACTCGACGGATTGGCCTGGTCGGCCGCGCCCGAGTTGTAGATCGGCGTCACCGTGCCCTTGGTCCAGGTCGCGGTCGGGTTGCTGATCAGCATGCCGACCGTCGGGCGGTACGTCTGGGCCTTGTCGCCGTAGGTGAACAAGATCTTCCCGCTCGCCGTCTTGAGTAGATGATGGGAGTTCGCCAGGACCCCGGTGAAGCTCTGGTACGCGAACGCCGGCGTCGCCGTGTAGGGGTTCCACTTGACGATGATGGCCGGTGAGCCGCCGCCGTCCTGCTCGGCCCGCACGACCGCGACGACCGTGCTGCCGAACTGGACGAAGCTCGGCTCGGTGTAGGCACGGCCAGGCGGGTTGCTGTTGACGATCATCATGCTCGAGCTGGTCACCAGGAGCCGGGGGCTGATCGTGGCCCGCCAGGTCGCCCGCATGAAGTGCGCACCGCCGGCGGTTCCCGTGGTGTAGAACGGGATCAGCACCTGGTCGACTTGAGTTCCGTTGTCCGCCAACGCGAGTACGCCGCCGTGGCTGTAGATGCCACCGGTGACGCCGGGCGCGACGAGTTGCTCCGGATCGGTGAAGCGCGTCCAGCCCGGCTTCCACACCGAGTAGTAGAGCTTGCCGCCGGGCACGAAGAAGGTCAGTACGACCGCGCCGTCGTTCATCTTGCCGAGCTTCGGGTCCCGGGTGTCGATGCCGGCCATGGTGCTCGGGTCTGCCAACGCCGGTGTCGGGGTGCTCCACGTGCGGCCGTTGCTGCTGCCGAACGAGAGCTGGATGGTGCCGACCGCGTCGGAGTGCGCGGTCGCGCGATGCCACACCGCCATCAGCCTGCCGTCGTTGAGTTTCAGCACGTCAGGGAACCGGGCCTCGTAGTCTCCCGGTTCCTGCACGACGCTGGCCACCATGCTGACCGCCGCGGCGGCGGGCTGCGCGACGCCGCCGACTATCGACATCGCCACCAGGACTGCCAGCGGCCAGCGGTACGCCCGCCGTATCACCATGATCATCCGCACGATTCCTCCCCAATTCGGATGCGAGAACGCGATGCGGCCCTCCCCAGCGTGGGAAGGGCCGCATGGCGCTGAGCGGGCGGAACTTATCCCTTGAGGGACCAGTCGGCGTCGCCGTCCTTCACCGATCCGTCGCTGTAACCGGCGACGACCGGGTTCGGCCACTTGCCGCCCGGGAACATCGAGGCGTCGACCGCCTCACCGTGCAGGGTGCTCATCTGCGCGGCCTGCGCGCCGAGCAGCGCGGTCAGGGTGGTGACGGCGGCGATGATGAGGCCTGTGTTGACGCCGGCTTCTTCCACGATCAGGGCGGCGCCGGCCCAGGAGAACACCGCCGTGCCGAACGCCGCGATGGCTGTCACCATCGCCGCGATGAATTTGACGACGATGACCCCCAATGCGACGTAGAACGCCAGGCCGGCGACCGCGCACACGGTCAGCGACGTCGACACCTTGTCGCCGATCTTCGCGACCCGGTCCGCGGCGTCCGACTGCGGCTTCATGGCCTTGACGTACGCGTCACGCGCCGAGCCGTGCCACACGTCGTCGACGGTGAGCGCGGTGTCCTTGAGCTGGCCGGACACGCCGCTGGCCAGGCCGCGGATGTCCTGCCAGTCGAAGGCGTCGACGAACATGCGGATCGGGGCGATCGCGCCCTTCAGCAGCTCGATGATCTTGTTGAGGATCCACTGCGCCAGCTGGGTGATCTTCTCCGCCAGCCACTTGATGGCGTCCTTGATGAATCCCGGGATGTACCAGTGGTCCATGGCCGAGTTGGCCGCCGGGGCGACCTGGCCGATCTTGGTGTTGATGCCGTTCGCGCCGTCGGTCACCTTGTTGACCGCTGCCTCGTACTGCGCCTGCGAGAATCCCATGTGCGTTTCCTCCCCGTGTCGATCAGTAGATGCCGCGGTTGCGGTGCTCGGCGGCGGCGTCCTCAGCGTCGTAGGTGGTCGCGACGGTCCGCAGCGCGTTGCCGATGTCGTGCATGGCGGTCACCGCCTCGTCGGAGCGCGAGCTGACGGTGTTGACCACGTCGTTGTAGGGGCCGACGATCAGCTGGAACACGCCGGCTTCGATCCGGCCCAGCTGCATGTTCTTGGCCGTGGTCCCGACCTTGCTCATCTGGTCGCTCTGCTGATCCCAGACCTGCGACTCGGTACGCAGGGCATCGGTTGCGACCTTTACTTCTTTGGCGCTTGGGTATCCCATTGCGGTCCAATCATGGAGCGGGTCAGGACTCGGCCATCCGGCGCGGGTCGTTCATCAGTGCCATCGTCTCGGCGAACAGCGCGTCGAGCCGGCCCTGCGCGGTGGGTGCGCCGGCGTGGTCACGCAGCCGGTCGCGGGCGATCGTCAGGGCCTCGTTGAGCGCGTGGGCGATGCTGCCGCCGGACTGGTCGGCGGCCCAGTTGGCGTCGATGTCGCAGCCGGTCAACCCGCTGGCGTTGAGCTTGACGGTGACGGTGCGGGTGCGGTTGGTCCCCTCGAAGTGCTGCACCAGGGGCGAGTCGGCGGCGATCTCGTCGACCCGGTCCATCTCCCGCATCATCTCCTCGGCCAGCTCATCGATCCGCCGGGGCTGGACCGGGGCCGTGTCGCGGCGGAACATCGCCGGCACGTCGTTCAACGGCGTCGTGAACTGCTCCACCGAGTCCTCGCGCATGGCGCGCTGCATCTTGTCGCCCCACTCGCCGCCCTCGAGGGTTCGCGACCAGTCCTGCACCCGGGACTCCGACGCCTGGCCGAACGCGTTGAGGACCGCGGCGCCGAGGGCGTCGGGCTTGACCCGGCGCGGCCAGTCGGAGGAGACGTCCATCCGCTCGGGCAGCCCGGCCGCGTCGAGCACGATGTTCACCGCGCCCGAGCTGTCCTCGGCCTGCGTACGCTGCGGCGCGGTGGCGTCGGCCTCCTTGAGCAGGCCCTGCAGCATCGCCGCGTACTGCTCCATGCGGGCCAGCTCATGCATGAGCTCGTCGTTCACGTTCGTTCCTCCCCTGTGGTCAGCTGTATGCGGGCGTCATGCCGGACGGCCGCGGATGACGCTCACGGCTGCGGCCAGCATGGCCAGGCACGCCGCTGACGCGACGACGCCGATCCCGACGTCGGCCGAGCCGTTGCCCCGGTTGAAGTAGGCGAGCGCCACCCATTCGACGCCCAGCGCCAGGACGACGGTCACGAGGCCCGTCACCCAGCGGAAGCCCCGTGACGCTCCACGAGCCGCCGTGGCCACGAGCAACGCCAGAACGGACACCGCGACGAGGGTCGCGACGCCGGGCTTGCCCAGGCTGTTGTCGGGTTGGCTGTCCGGGCGGAGCAACCAGACTCCGCCCACCGTGGCCAGGCACACCACGCCCAGAACCGCCCAGAAGATCGGACCGGTCTGCTGCTTAGGTCGCTGCGCGTTCAAGTTTTGCCCCACGGGAGGCGATCCTATGGATCACAATCACATAGGACAATCCATCATCGGCTGCCTGTGGATAACTTTCCCGTCGCGCCCACAACCGTCACCCCATGCAGTGAGAACTCACGAAGGCCGATCGCCAGGGCGGATCAGCCGCTGCTCGTAGGCGAAGACGACCGACGACTGCCTCAGGTGTTAGAAGCCCTATGCCTCGAGGCATACGCCGAGGGCGGCCAGGGCGTGGCGGGCCTGGTCGCTGTGCTGGAACAGGACGGTGGCCATGCCGAGCTGCGCGGCCGGGTCCAGCGCCCACTGCTTGTCGTCCACGAACACGACGTCCTCAGCGTCTGCCTCGGCGATCCAGAGCAGGTGCTCGTAGATGCGGCGGTCCGGCTTGCGTACGCCAACCTCGTGCGAGAACACGCCGCCGGTGAACAGGTTCAGGAAGCCGTAGCGGTCCTCGACGGCTTCGACCCGGTCGGCCACGTTGTCCGACAGGTAGTACACGGCGTAGCGCGCCGACACATCCCGGATCAGGTCGCGGGTTCCCTCGTCGATCCGGTAGCCGTCGATCCAGCGCGCCGCCAGATCGTCCGCGGAGTCCTCCAGCCGGAGCGTGTGCCGGAAAGTGCCCCAGAACTCGTCGCGGGTAACCGTGCCTTCGCGGTAGCGGCTGCCGAGATCGCCGTGCAGCAACTCCCCCGCGTGTGCCGTGTCGACGCCGTGCGCCCGGCGTAGGTATTCGATGAACTCCCGCGTGCCGTCACTGAACAACACTCCACCGAGGTCGAACGCCAGCACACGCACCATCGCAGCGAATCTACGCACGCCGCCGGCGCGCCGCCACCCGGAATCGAGGGCGGCGCGCCGACGTCGATCAGGAACAGCGGGCGGCGAACCCGCGAGCGGCCAGCCCGGCGCAGAACGAGGACCGGGCGGCCGCGTACCGGCTCACCCTGCCGTCGACGAACCAGGTCGTGTCGGGGGCGAAGTCGAACGAGCCGTCGTCGACGCCGTCCCAGCCGTAGCGGAAGTCCAGGTCGATGTAGACCACGGCCTGGATCACGCCGGACAGGTCGTAGCTGCCGGACAGGTTCGGGATCGGCCCGTTGTAGGCGAGCAGGCCGAACAGCCGCCGCATCCAGGTGTCGCCGCGTACCGGCTCCAGCCCGGCGGTGTCGCCGTTGTCGGCGGTGAAGTTCATCAGACCGCTTTCGGCCACGATCATGGGTTTGCCGTGGTCCTTGGCGTACTTCATCATCTTCAGCACGTTGCCGTCGTAGTCGAAGTTCGCCCACACGGCCGCATCGTTGCCGTACTGATCCTTGCCGATGTACGCGTTGCGGCACTGGAGGGTGCTGGTGTCGTAGTTCTGCGGCGGGGTGCCGTTGTAGAGGTACCCGTGGTCGTAGATGGGCAGGCACAACTCGTGCGCGAAGACGGACACGCCGATCCAGTCCACCACGGCGTCGCCGGGGTAGAGCTGCTCGTACTCGCCGCGTACCGGGTGGAAGACGAAGCGGACGTTGCCGTGTGTCTGGCCGGAAATGGTCTGCCGGATCCGGGCGAACGCGTTCTTGTAAGAGGCGCAGCTGCTGTCGGTGCAGTGGTAGTAGCTGCTGACCTCGTAGTCCAGCCGCAGGTAGAACACCGATGACGGGTGGGCGTTGACGAACTGGATCAGGGTGGCGAAGTTCGCCGCGTACTGCCCGTTCGCCAGTTCCTGGGTCACCGCCCGGGATCGGGCCGCTTTGGCGGCTTCGTCGCCGCCGGGGAAGCCGGGCGGGTTGTCCTTCCAGGAGATGCCGACCTGCACCGCCTTGCCCTGCCCGGCCAGCAGCTCGGCGTAGTCACGATGAGTGGTGGTCGCCCAGGTCCCCGACCGCACCTCGTAATAGACCGAGCCGCCGTCCGGGCTGGTGACCACGCTGTCCAGGTCCGCGTACGCCGATGAGCTGGACTGACCGGCCAGCAGCAGCCGCCCCGCGTTCGGCGGGGACGGACTGGTCGGCGTCGGGCTCGGCGTGGGACTGGCGGTGACCCGGCCACCGCCGACGAAGCGCACGTAGTCCAGGTCGGCGACCGGATTGGCGTCGTTCGCCTTGAAGACGATCGTCAGGGTCGCCGCGCCGCTCGGTGCGCCGCTGAGGTTGTAGGTGAGGTCCTGGTAGGTGGTCCACGATCCGGTGCCCAGTACGCCGGGCGCGGCCAGGACCGGTCCGGTGGCTGATCCGGAGTGGACTTCGAGAGTGAACGCCTGGTTCGTCGCGCGTTGCGACGAGTAGTGCAGCACTATCTGGTTCGGCGCGGTGCCACCGAAGTCGAGGGTGGGCAGCGTCAGGTACGCGTTGGCGGCGTTGCCGCGTACCTTGCGACCGCCGCTCGCGGTGGCATCGCTGAGCACGGTCGCGTTGCTCAGCGCGGTGGCCGTCTCGGCCTCGACCCGGTCCGGGGACGGCGGCGGGGAGCTGATCGTCGGGCCGGGCGTGGGACTGGACGTCGGGCTGGCCGTCGGATTCGGGGAACCGGCGGTCGGCGACGGTGATGATCCGGTGCCGTTGACGTAGCGGGCGTTGCGCAGTTCGGCGAAGAACCGGGACTTGATCGTCGGGTCGGCCTGCACCCGTGAGTCGCCCCAGTACCCGTTGGGGCAGGTCGCGCTGCCGGCCGCGCCGGTGCACCGCCACATCGTCTGCGCGTCCCACCAGGTGTTGATGTACGCCACCGCTCGGATGACATCGGCGTTCGCTGCGATGTAACCGAAGTAGTCGGCGTACCAGGTGGTCCAGATCGTGTCCGCGGTGACCGTGACCGGGGCCTTGTTCATGATGCAGCTGGCGGTCCTGGCGCCGGTCGTGAAGCCTTGCGGCGAGGATTCGGCGATCATCACGGGCTTGCCGTGCGTGCGGGCGAAGCCCAGCACGCGGTCCTGGATCGCCCGCGGGCTGGTGGCGACGGACGCGCAGGCCCACTGGTAGGCCCGGTAGGTGCTGCCGTAGAACGCGGACATCGCGACCCAGTCCACCACGTCGTCGCCGGGATACCAGACGTCGAAGTGGTCGGCGGCGGTCACCACGTAGTTCCACTCCGGATGGTCGGGGTGCTCATCGATCGGCCAGGCGGCGGACTGCCAGACGGTGGCGACCTTCGTCGCGCCGAGCGCGTCGATGCGGCTCTTGATGTAGCGGAACGCCTGCTTGTAGTAGCCCGCGTTGTAGCAGTTCCACGGCCCGTCGAACTCGTAGCCGATGCGCAGGAAGACTTCCCGGCCGGTGTTCTTGAACCAGGTGAGGATCTCGTCGACCTTGCTGCGGTACTGCGGGGTCAGCGCGACGACGTCGCTGTCGCCGGTGCCCGCGATGGCCCGCAGCGGCTGGTTGTAACAACCGGTCTTGGTGTCGGACAGGTACAGGCCGACCGCGAGGGCCGCGCCCGGATACTGGCCCAGGGTGGCCGGGAAGTCGACCGTGCCGGAGCCGTAATCGACCGGGCCGTAGACGCCGGCGAGGGCGTCGGGCAGCACGATGTTGGTGTAGAGGGTCACGCCGCCGGGCCGGGGCAGGCTCGAATCGGCGTCGAGGACGGCCTTGTAGTCGGACAGGGTGGACGAGTCCTGTCCCATGAAGAACCGGATCTTGCCATCGGCGGGCAGGTTGCGACCGGTGATCGCGGCCTGCGCCGGGGTGGCCGTGGTGAGCGCGACGGCGGCCAGCGCGGCCGCGAGGGCGGCGGCCAGCGGGATGCGCCACCGCTGCGGGAGTCGGGGATGCATGGCAGCGGACGATAGTTGCGTTTCGATGCCGTGTCGTGAAGTTGCGAAACTACCGCTTGCCGTACCGCGGTCCGCCTACCGGGGTGCGGGGCCGGTGGAGGCGCGCAGGACCAGCTCGGTGGCCAGCTCGATCCGGGGCGCGTCCAGGCGTTCGCCGTTGATCAGGCGCAGCAGGATCTGGGCCGCCGTGGTGCCCATCTCGAACAGGGGCTGGCGCATCGTGGTCAGCGGTGGCGAGGTCCATTCGGCGTAGTGCAGGTCGTCGAAGCCGATGACGCTCAGGTCGTCTGGGATGCGCAGCCCGGCGATGCGGGCCGCCTCGTAGACGCCGGTCGCCTGCTGGTCGTTGCCGGCGAACACGGCAGTGGGCCGGTCCGGCAACGCCAGCAGCTGCTGGGCCGTACGCATGCCGCCGTCGTGCTGGAAGTTGGCGTACCGGACGAGGTCGCGGTCGGCGGGCAGGCCGGCCGCTTCCAGAGCGGCCCGATAACCGGCGACCCGGGCGCGGCTGCACAGCAGCTGCTCGGGCCCGCCGATGGCGCCGACGCGCCGGTGGCCCAGTCCGATGAGGTGGTCGGTCGCGTTGTACGCGCCGGAGAAGTTCGTCGCGCCGACGCTCGGTACGCCCGGTGGTGGCTGGTTCACCCCGTCGACCACGACGAACGGCAGCGTACGCCGTCGCAGTTCGGCCTGCTGTTCGGCGGTCAGGTCGGAAAGCACGAGGATCGCGCCCAGCGATCCCCTGGAGGTGACCGCACCGAGCCAGCGCCGGGTCAGGCTGGACCTGTTGTGCACCACGGAGACGACCAGGCTCAGCCCGGCGGCCTCGGCGACCTGCTCGACGGCGGTCAGGATCGACAGCCCCCAGGCGCTGTCCAGCTCGTTGATGACCAGATCCATCAGGTGCCCACGATGGGCCTTGCGCCTGGGCGCGCGTGGGCGCTGATAGCCGTGCTTGGTCAGCAGCGCCTCGATCCGGTCGCGGGTCTCCTCGGAGATGTCGCTGTGACCGTTGAGCACCTTCGACACCGTCGGCACGGACACGTTGGCCGCGCGGGCGATGAAGGCGAGGGTCGGCCGGGCGTCGGTCACGCCGCACAGTTTCGCAACTGACCCCGGCCGAGAGCCACCTTGTTTCGAAACTTGTTCTCAGATGTTTCGGGCCGCTTCTAGGTTTCCTCTCGCCGCGCCGCCCAAGCGTCCCCAGGTGGCGGCGCGGCACACACATCACATTCGAGGAGGGATCATGCAAGCTGTGCCGGCGCGCCTGGCGGCGGTGGCTTCCGCCGCGGCGCTCGCGATCACGCTGAGCGCCTGCGGCGGCGGGAATAGCGGCACCGGATCCGGTGACGGGAAGATCACGCTGACCGTCGCGACCTTCAGCGACTTCGGCTACGAGCCGCTCATCAAGGACTACATGGCGGCGCATCCGAACATCACGGTCAAGACCCGGGTGACCGAGTTCGACCAGCACCACAAGCAGCTCGCCACGAGGCTCGGAGCCGGTAGCGGCGCCGCTGACGTCGAGGCGGTCGAAGAGGGCTACATGCCCCAGTTCCGCCAGTCCAAGGACAAGTTCGTCAACCTCGCCGACTACGGCGCCAAAGACCTGTCCGCGCAGTGGCTGCCGTGGAAGTGGCAGCAGGGCATCGCCGACGGCGGCAACGTCGTCATGGGCCTGGGCACCGACATGGGCGGCCTGGCCATGTGCTACCGCACCGACCTGTTCAAGACCGCCGGCCTGCCGACCGAACGCGACGCGGTGTCGGCGCTGTGGCCCAGTTGGGACGACTACTTCGCCCAGGGCACCAAGTTCACCGCCAGTGGCGCGAAGGCCAAGTGGTTCGACGGCGTCGGCAACATCTACACCGCGATGATCAACCAGACGCCCTACGGCTACTTCGACACCAGTGACAAGTACGTCGGCGACGCCAACCCGGCCGTCAAGGACGCGTTCGACAAGGTCGCCGCCGCCGTCCGCAATCCCGGCATGTCGGCCAGGCTCGACCCGTTCAGCCAGCCGTGGAACGTCGGCTTCAAACAGGGCACCTTCGCCACCCTGCCGTGCCCGAGCTGGATGCTCGGCCTGATCAAGGACGGCTCCGGCGCGGAGAACGCCGGCAAGTGGGACATCGCCAAGATCCCCGGCAACGGCGGCAACTGGGGCGGGTCGTTCCTGACCGTCCCGAAGCAGGGCAAGCACGCGAAGGAGGCGTACGAGCTGGCGAAGTTCCTGACCTCTCCCGACTCCGAGGTCAAGATCTTCCAGAACGTCGGCAGCCTGCCCTCGCAGCCGCAGACGCTCAAAGACCCGGCCGTGCTCGGCTTCAAGAACCCGTACTTCAACAACGCCCCGGTCGGCGAGATCTTCGCCAAGTCCGGCGAGAGCCTGCAACCCAACTACCGCGGCACCCGCGACGCCGACGTACGCCCCGTGTTCGGCCGCGCGCTGGCCCGGGTCGAGCAGGGCAAGCAGGATCCGGCGGCGGCCTGGCAGCAGGCGCTCGACGAAGCCGCCAAGGCGCTCAAGTAGCAGACCGACCTCCGGGGTGTCCGCGTCTGCGGGCGCCCCGGAACACCGGAAGGACCAGCCGCCATGACCGGCCGCTTCGACCAGCGTGTCATCCCGCTTCTCTTCGTCGCGCCCTTCTTCCTGCTCTTCGCCGTGTTCGGGGCCTATCCCCTGTTGGCGACGCTGTGGATGTCGCTGCACGACTGGCATCTGATCAACGGCGACGCCGGCTTCGTCGGCCTGGCCAACTATCGCGATCTGTTCACCGACCCGGACTTCTGGAACGCGTTGACGAACACGTTGAGCCTGTTCGTCTTGTCGACGGTGCCGCAGCTGCTGTTCGCGCTCGGCCTGGCGGCGCTGCTCAACGGACGGCTCCGCGGGCGCACCTTCTGGCGGGCCGGGGTCCTGGTGCCCAACGTCGTCTCGGTCGTGGCCGTCGCGCTCGTGTTCGCGCAGGTCTTCGGCCGGGACTTCGGCATCGTCAACTGGCTGCTCGGCCTGGTCGGCGTCGACCCGATCGACTGGCCCGCCGAGGTGTGGTCGTCCCATCTGGCCATCGCGTTCATCGTGACCTGGCGCTGGACCGGCTACAACGCGCTGATCTACCTCGCCGCCATGCAGGCGATCCCGGCCCACCTCTACGAGGCCGCCAAGCTCGACGGCGCGTCCGGCTGGCGGGCGTTCTGGACGGTGACCGTGCCGATGATCCGCCCGACGATCCTGTTCACCACGGTCGTGTCCACCATCGGCGGGCTGCAGCTGTTCGCCGAGCCGCTGCTGTTCGAGGCCAAGGGCGCCTCCACCGGCACCGGCGGCTCCGACCGGCAGTACCAGACCATCACGATGTACCTCTACGAACGCGGCTTCACCCTGTTCGACGCCGGGTACGCCGCCACCGTCGCGTGGGTGCTGTTCGTTCTGGTCGCCGTCATCGCACTGATCAACTTCGCCCTGGTCCGCCGGGCCGTGGCCAGCCGCTGAGGAGCGTGCCGTGACCGCAACCCTGTCCGCATCCGCGCCCGCGCACGCCGGCGGCGCGACCCCCCGCCGACGCCGGGCCGCCCCGGCGGTGACCCGGCGGCCGCTGGCGTACCTGCTGCTGGCGGCCGTCGTGGCGGCGTCGGTGTTCCCGCTGTACTGGACCCTCGTGGTGGCCAGCAGCGACAACAGCGCCATCGGCGAGGCGACCCCGCCGATGGTGCCCGGCGGCAACCTCGCCGAGAACATCAGCCGCGTCTTCGACTCCACCGAGTTCGCGCTGGCCCTGACGAACTCCGCGATCGTCGCCACCACCGTCGCCGTCGGCAACGTCGTGTTCGCCTCGCTCGCCGGGTTCGCCTTCGCCCGGCTGCGCTTCCCGCTCCGCAACGCCCTGTTGGTCACCGTGGTCGCCACCATGATGGTGCCGACCCAGCTGGGCATCATCCCGCTGTACCTGCTGACTACCAAGATCGGCTGGACCGGGCATCTGCAGGCGCTGATCGTGCCCGCCCTCGTGTCGGCCTTCGGCGTCTTCTGGATGCGCCAGGCCGTCGACGAGGCCGTGCCGGTGGAATTGGTCGAGGCTGCTCGTGTCGACGGCTGCTCCTACCTGCGCGTGTTCTGGCACGTCGTGCTGCCTGCGATCCGACCGGCCGCCGCCGTGCTCGGCCTGTTCATGTTCATGGGCGCCTGGAACGATTTCTTCTGGCCGCTGGTCGTGCTGAACCCCGAGAACCCGACCGTGCAGGTCGCGCTGTCCACGCTCGCCAGCGGCTACTACACCGACTACGCGCTCATGCTCACCGGAGCGCTGGTCGGCGTCCTGCCGGTGCTCGCCGTCTTCGTCCTCCTGGCCAAACAGATCGTCGGCGGCATCATGGCCGGCGCCGTGAAGGGATGAGTGTGCGCAATCCGATCCTGCCCGGCTTCCATCCGGACCCGTCGATCCTGCGCGTCGGCGACGACTACTACCTGGCCACCTCCACCTTCGAATGGATGCCCGGCGTCCGGCTGCACCACTCCCGGGACCTGATGAACTGGCGGCCGCTCGGCGGCGTCCTGGACACCGACCGGCTGCTGCGGCTGGACGGCGTACCAGACTCCGGTGGCGTCTGGGCGCCCTGCCTGTCGCACGCCGACGACACGTTCTACCTCGTGTTCACCAACGTGGCCGCGTACGCGGGCGGCTTCTGGGACGTGCCCAACTATCTGGTCACCGCGCCGTCGATCAGCGGCCCGTGGTCGGAACCGGTGCCGCTGCACGCACGCGGCTTCGACCCATCGCTGTTCCACGACGGCGAACGCAGCTGGCTGCTCACCAACGACCTCGACTGGCGACCGGGCCGGCACTGGTCCGCCGGCATCATCGCCCAGGAACTCGACCGGACCACCGGCAAGCTCATCGGCGAACCGGTGACGATCTACCGCGGTTCCGGCGCGCCGTACACCGAAGGCCCGCACCTCTACCGGCACGACGGCTGGTACCTGCTGGTCACCGCCGAGGGTGGCACCGGCTACGAGCATCAGGTCACGGTGGCCCGCTCGCGGCACGTGCTCGGCCCTTACGACAGTGGTACGCGCATGCTGTCGGCCGTCGACGACCCGGACTGGCCGCTGCAGAAAGCCGGGCACGGCAGCCTCGTCGACACCCCCGACGGCCGGTGGTACCTGGCGTTCCTCACCGCCCGGCCGCTGACCCCGCGCGGCGCCTGCGTCCTGGGTCGCGAAACCGCCCTGGCCCCGGTGCAGTGGCAGGACGGGTGGCCCGTCATCGCGGACGGCCTGCCGCCGCTGGAGTTCGCCGACCCCGGTACGCCACACCCGCTGCCCGCCGACCAGCGCGTCCTGGGTCCGCAGTGGAGCACGCTGCGCCGCCCTGCCACCGCGGACTGGATCACGACGGTCGACGGGGACGGCGTACGCCTGCACGGGGGGCGGTCGCCGTTCTCCCGGTTCGGGCCGAGCCTGGCCGCCCGGCGGGTGACCGCGCTGCGCACGCGGTTCGCCGCGACCGTCGCCTTCGATCCGCGTACGCCGCAGCATCTGGCCGGGCTGACCGCGTACTACAACACCCGCAACTGGTACTACGCCGCCGTGACCTGGGACGAGCACGCCGGACGGTGCCTGACCCTGCTCACCTGCGACCGGGGTGTGCTGAATCGGGCCGAGCCGGTCCCACTGCCCGGGTCGGACCCGGTGCCGGTGGCGGTGGCCTTCGACGGCGACCGGGTCCGGTTCAGCTACGGCCCCACCGGTACGCCGCTGGGCCCCGATCTCGATGCCACCGTGCTGTCAGACGAGCACGCGCTGGAGACCGATCCGCACGGCGTACCGGCGGTGTGGGGGTTCACCGGGGCGTTCGTCGGGCTGTGGGCACACGATCTGACCGGCGACGGCCGCCCCGCCGAGTTCCGCGACATCACCCACATAGATCTATGAACTTGCCGGTTTCGAAACGTCTAGGCCGTCCGGTTCCGGGCGGCCTAGCGTCGGCCCATGTCACGGCTCCTACGCGTCCTGTGCACGGCCCTGCTGGCCGCCGCAGGCACCGTCCCGCTCGCCCACAGCGCCCACGCCGACACCGCGATCTGCGAGAAGTACGGCTCCACCACCATCCAAGGCGGCAAGTACGTCGTCCAGAACAACAACTGGGGTGACGACACCACCCAGTGCATCAACGTCACCGGCACCGGGTTCGCCCTGACCCGGTCCGACCACAACAAGCCCACCAACGGGGCGCCCGGCTCCTACCCGTCGATCTACGCCGGCTGCCACTACGGCAACTGCTCGGCCGGCAGCGGGCTGCCGATGCGTACCTCCGACGGCGCGTTCGCCAACGTCACGACCAGCGTCTCCATGAGTTACGCGAGCGGCCAGTGGGACGCCGCGTACGACATCTGGTTCGATCCGACGGCCCGCACCGACGGGCAGAACACCGGCGCGGAGCTGATGGTCTGGCTCAACCACGCCGGAGCGCCGCAGCCGGTCGGCGGACGCGTCGCCACCGTCACCCTCGCCGGTGGCACCTGGGACGTCTGGTTCGGCAACATCGGCTGGAACGTCGTGTCCTATGTGCGCACCGCCGGCACCGGCTCGATCAGCTTCGCCGTCCGCGACTTCTACGCCGACATGCTCGCCCGCGGGTACGCCCAGAGCGGTTGGTATCTCACCAGCGTGCAGGCCGGCTTCGAACCCTGGCAGGGCGGCGCGGGCCTGGCCGTGACCGGCTTCAGCTACAGCACCACCGGCGGCGGTGGCGGCACCGCCAAGACGATCGTCGGCCAGGGCTCCAACCGCTGCGTCGATGTCGACGCCCAGGGCGCCGCCGACGGCACGAAGGTCCAGCTGTGGGACTGCAACGGTTCCGGCGCGCAGAAATGGGTCCGCACCGGCAACACGTTCGTCAATCCACAGTCCGGCAAGTGCCTCGACGTACGCGGCGTCGGCACTGCCAACGGCACCCAGGTCTGGCTGTGGACCTGCCTCAACAACGCCGCGCAGCAGTGGATCGTCCAGGCCAACGGGACCGTCGTGAACCCCAATTCCGGCAAGTGCCTGGACGCCGCCGGGCAGGGCACGGCCAACGGCACGCCGCTGCAGATCTGGGACTGCTACGTCGGCGGTACGCAGGCCAACCAGGTCTGGTCCGTCCGCTAGCCGCCACTAGGACGAGGGCGTCGCGGGCCGGCCCGGAACCGCTCGCGGCGCCCTCCATCCGCTACCTGTGCGGCTCGCCCTCCGTGACGCCGGACAGCACGGCCAGCTGGAACTTGGCCTCGTCCTCGGTACCCGGTGCCGCGGTCAGGACGACGATCTTGCGGTCCGCGTCACCTTCGGTGATCACGTCGCAGTCCACCGCGATCGGGCCGACGGCAGGATGCTCGACCAGCTTGTGGTCCTCGCGATGAGCGCCGACCGCGCCGGCGGCCCAGAGTTCGGCGAAGTGCGCGTTGCCCTTGATGAGTGCGTGGATCAGGTCGGTCAGCCGGCGGCTGTCCGGAAAACGGCCGGTCGCCCGGCGGAGGTCGGACACGACGGCGGCGTGCACGGTGTCCTGGGCGAACGAGGTCACCGGCCACTGCGACAGCGCCGGACCCTGCCCGTCGACGGGGAAGATGTCGCGGGCGAAGTTACGAAGCCGGGGCGGCGTCGAGGACGGGTCGCCCAGCAGGGCCGCCCAGCCGCGGTTCCACCAGATCAGCTGCCAGTCGGCGGCGAAGACCGCGGCGGCGGTGTCGTCCAGCCGGTTCAGCAGGCGGTGCAGACCCGGTGGGATGTGCTCGGAAAGCTCCGCGTACGCCGGAGCGGCGAGACCGGCCAACCGGTAGAGGTGATCCCGTTCGGCGTCCGTGAGCCGCAGCGCACGGGCGATGGCGGCGGCCACCTGCGCCGACGGAGTGGTGGATCTCCCCTGCTCAAGACGCACGACGTAGTCCACGGAGATCCCGGCGAGTTCGGCGAACTCCTCCCGGCGCAACCCCTTCGCCCGGCGTACGCGCCCAGCCGGCAGCCCCGCCTCCGCCGGCGAGACCCGGTCACGCCACGCACGCAAGGTCGCACCGAGCGTCGTGTTGTCGCTGTTCATGGGATCAAGTCTCCCTCGCGATCACCGGCCGAGGGTGGTACCGGATTTCCTACCGTCGCGCCGTCTCTGGTACGGGCCGGCCGCCCGGCGCAGGCTCGATCGCATGAGCCTCTCCCTGACCCATGACCACGTCGGCCTCAGCGTGACCGCCGACGACCTCGACGCCACCGTCACCTGGTACGCCACCAAGCTCGGCTTCACCGTCGACCGGCGGTTCGACGCGCACGGCACCACCTTCGTCTTCCTGATCAGCGGCACGGTCAAGATCGAACTCCTCGCCGGTGCGGCGACCCGGCAAGGCCCGACCGACGACGTTCTGACGAGCATGGACCCGGCTCGCCTGCACCACTTCTGCCTCGGCGTCGACGATCTCGACGCGACCGTCGCCCTGCTCCGCGACCGGCACGTCGAGCTGATCGGCGGGCCTATGGACGTGGCCGCGATCGGCCAGCGCATCGCCTTCGTCACCGACAACCTCGGCAACATCATCGAGCTGACCGAGCCCAACACCCGGTACGCGAGCCGCTGAGCGACGGCCGCCGGCGACCTGCGGCGTGTGGTGGCGCGCGCGTCGCTTTTCCGACCGGCGGCCGGACATTGGCCGACGTATCTTTCGGCCGGGCGGCTCCATGATGAGTCATGAGCAGAATCGTCACGCTCGCCGACTTCCCGGGGGTGTCGCGCGAGGACTCCGTCACCGTCGTGCAGGGCTCCGCGTCGAGTCCCGCAGCCATCGAATTCACGCTCGCGTCCGCGCCGGGCGTCACGTCGTGGAAAGGTCTGCGCCTGGTCTCCCCCGATGGCGCCGTCGTCGATTCCACGAGCACCGGCGACGCCGATCACGGTCCGACGGCCGTGCTGTCGCTCCCGTCGAACCAGGCCGGCACCGTCCGGCTGCGGCTGTTCAAGGCCAAGCTGTTCGGCATCCACACCGGCATGTACGAGCTGGAGCTGACCGGCCAGGCCGGCAACCGCCTGGACCTCGAGTGGACCCGCGACAAGCATTCCGGTGGGCGCTTCCTCGGCTTCGTTCAGGACCTCGGCACCGCGATCGCCGACATCTCCCACGTCGTCGCCCAGGCCGTCGAGGACGTCACCGGAGCGGTCGCCGAGGCCGTCGCGGACGCCGTCGAGACCGTCGGCAACCTCATCGGCGACGGACTTGACGCGCTGGCCGGCCTGCTGCGCAAGGTACCTGGCGTCGGCATCGTGCTGTACGGGATCTTCCACTGGATCGCCGGCGTCGTCTCGGCCTGCTTCGACTTCGCCGGCGCGGTCGTCAAGGCGGTCCTCAACGTGGCCGCGGACGTCGTCGCGGGCGCGTTGCGGGTCGGCCTGGGCGGGCTGGGCGGCCTCATGTCGTGGGACGGCACCGTCTTCGTCCGGGGGCTCAAGGACTTCGTCGCCGGGGTCGTCGGCGCGTTCCTGACGACGGCGCTCAAGGGGATCGCCGCCGCGCAGAGCTTGTTCGGCCTGCAATGGCGTAAGCGTGCGCTGACCACGGCCGAACGCGCGCTGCTGTTCCAGGTCTTCCGGCGGTCGCTGTCGTACTACAACGTGCGGGTGGTGCTCGGCTTCGGCGGCGTTTTCAGCATCAACGACCGCGCCGTGACCGTCGGCAACACGATCTACATGAAGCACAACAACCCCGCCACCGCGTCCGACGTCCTCGTCCACGAGTTCACCCACGTCTGGCAGTACCAGCACGCCGGCAGCCGCTACATCTCCGAAGCCGCTGGGGCGCAGGCGTTCGTGAGCAACGAGTACTCGTGGCGCGCCGAACTCGGCCGTGGCGACCAACGGTGGACGGTCTTCAACCGGGAGGCCCAGGCGTCCTTCGTCGAGGACGTCTGGACCGAGGGCCAGCAGACCGCGGCCAGCCCGCTCGGCAACGGCGGCTTCTACGTCGACCAGCCGGTGGGGGCGACCACCCTGTTCACCGACTCCAGCAGCGGCGACGACCGCACGTTCCTCGCCCGCGAGTCGGTGCACACCCTGCGCGACCCGTGGACCTGGCGGATCTCGACCCTCATCGACCGGATCTGACGCCGTCTCGCCATCGCCCTATGCCGCTGCCGCGTCGTCGGTCGACCGTGCCATTCGGTTTCCTTGCCCTGCAACCGACTTTGGCGGGTCTGCGAGTCGCGACAGCCCTTCCCTTTCATCGATGATCAGCCCTATGATGCTGATCACTTCGTTGTGATCTCTACCGGAGGTGTCCATGAAGAAGATGACGATCCGCCACAAGAGCGCCGTGCGCCTGCTGTCCGGAGCCCGTCGGCTCTGGTTCGAATGGTGCTGGTAAGGCGCAGCAGGGCGGGCGCCTCCGGGCGTCCGCCCTACAACTGCCACCGGGACCTGGGCCCGTATGCCGGGGTCGCCGCTTTCCTGGAAGACCTCGCCCGCGATCATCCTCGCCAGGCCGCCCGCCATGCCGTCGAACTGCAGGCCATCGTCCCGGCTCTGGATCCGGGTGCGCCGGCCGCCGAGGAGCAGCCGATCCGGTTCCATCCGGTCCGGCGGACCGCCGCCCTCGCCTTCGGCGCGGCGGAGTTCGCCGCCGCGTGCGCAGTGCGCCGCCCGCTGACCGTTCACTTCCTGCACGCCGACGCGGCTGACGAGACGACTGCCGAACTGCTCGGGATGTTGACGCGACGGCTCGCGTCCACGCCGATGACCGTGCAGCTGCACGACGGTGGGCCGCCCGAATCGCCGGTCGAGTCCCAGCCTGCCGAGCTGCGAGCCACCCTGGGCGACAGTCTGGCCCGCGGTTTCTACCATCACGCCGCGCGTACCGCCCGGCGCGGCCGGGCCGCTGTCACGCCCGACACCGACCTGGCCGACTGGTGGTCGTTCACGACTGGGCTGGCCACCGCGCTGGCCGCGCTCGGTCAGGCGCAGGAGGCTCTCCAGTTGTACGCCGAAGCGCAGGCCGTCACCGACGATCCGAAGATCACCATGTCGGCCGCCTACTCCACGGCCATGCTGTACGCGCGCCACCTGCCTGCGGCGCAGCAGAACCCGGCAGCCGCCCGGAAATGGCTGGAACAGGCGCTGCACCTGGCCGACGGCATCGCCGACGAACGGCAGCGCGTCGTGTCGGCCGTCTTCTACGAGCAAGGCATCGCCCTGCTGGACAGTCGCGAAGGCCGCGCAGCCGAGGCGCTGGAGCTGGTGTCCTCGGGCCTGGCCAAGCTGGCCGCTGTCCTGGGACCCGAGGAGCGCCGGCAGGATCGCGCCCGGCTGCTGCACAACCGGGCGCAGGTTCACCTGGCCCTCGGCGACCCTGCTCAGGCGCTGGCCGACCTCGACGCCGTCGTCGCTTTCGATCCTGACAACTGCGAGTACTACGCCGACCGGGCCGCCTTGCACCGTGCCGCCGGGCGTACGAGCGCCGCGTTCGACGACTACGCGACGGCGATCCGGCTCGGGCCGCACCTGCCGGAGGCGTACTACAACCGCGCGACGCTGCACGAGGAAACCGGACGCAGCGGGCCGGCGCGCGAAGACCTGCGGCGGGTTCTCGCCATCGATCCGGGTCACCTCGACGCCCGGGTGGCGCTGGCCAACCTCGACCTCGCCCGCGGCGACCTCACCGCCGCCGAGCAATGCGTACGCTCGGCTCCGCCCGAACGGGCGCACGAACCCGCGCTGCTGTGCACCCTGGGCCTGATCCGGTCGGAACGTGGCGCGCTGGACGAGGCCGACGATCTACTGACCCAGGCCCTCGACGCCGACCCCGACCTGGCCGAGGCGTGGACGAACCGGGCGGCCGTCCGCTTCGAACGCGGCGACGCCGCCGCGGCCGTGGCCGACCTCGATCGCGCGGTGGCACTGTCGGCCGCCGTCGAGCCGCGCTACAACCGCGCCACCGCGCTCATGCGGCTCGACCGCTGGGACGAGGCCGCCGCCGATCTGACCGCGGCGCTGGCCATGCCGGGACTGGACGCCCGGCTACGCCGCGACCTGCGTTCGGGGTTGAACCGCTGCCAGGCTCAAACGGCTCATCAGTAGGCCTGGGCCGGTCACTCCTCGGTGGCGTTCTCGAACTCGGTGCGGTTCAGCCGCTGCCGGAACGTGTGGTAGGTCCACGCCTGGTAGGCCGCCACCACCGGGAAGATGAGGATGAAGATGACCGTCATGAGCTTGAGCGTGTAGCTGCCTGACGCCGTGTTCGAGACGGTCAGATCCGTTCCGGCGCCGCCGGTCGAGACCATGACGCGCGGGAACAGCTCGGTGAAGATCGAGACGACGACGGCGGCCATGACGAAGGTCGTCAGGGTGAACGCCCAGCCGTCGCGGCCCTGCCCGGCGAACCAGGCCGCGGCGATCACGGCGAGGATGGCCGCGATCTCGATCGGGTTCGGCAGGACGCCCTTGTCGGCGACGATGTGCGTCCAGATGGCGTAGACGGCCACGATGGCGGCCACGAACGGGGCGACCTGGCGGGCCAGGCGCTTGGCCCGGTCGCGTACGCCGCCGGTCGTCTTCAGCGCGATGAAGGTCGCGCCGTGCAGCACACACAGCGCCAGCAGTGTGACGCCGACATAGAGGGCGTACGGCTGGAGCAGGTCGAGGAAGTCGCCCGTGTACTCCTGGTCCGCCCCGATCGGCAGGCCGTGCAGCAGGCCGCCGAGCGCCACGCCGAGCAGCAGTGGCGCGACGATGCTGCCGGCCGTCAGCAGGATGCTCCATGTCGTCCGCCAGCGGGGGCTCTGATCGCGGCCCCGGAACTCGAAGGACACCCCGCGCAGGATCAGGGCGACGAGGATCAGCGCCAGCGCCAGGTAGAACGCCGAGAACATGGTGGAGTACCAGCCGGGGAAGGCCGCGAACATGGCGGCTCCCGCGACGACCAGCCACACCTCGTTGCCGTCCCACAGCGGGCCGATCGTGTTGATGACCGTCAGCCGGTCGGGCTCGTCGCGGGACAGGTACCGGTGCAGGATGCCGACGCCGAAGTCGAATCCTTCCAGGACGAAGAACCCGGTCCACAGCACCGCGATGATGATGAACCAGACGTTGACCAGAGTCATGAGTGCCTCACTGGATCCCGACGGGGACGGGCGGCTCGTCGACCGGCTCGGCCGGCGCCGGGGGCAGTTCCCGCCGGGCGTACCGCAGCATCAGGACGAGGTCGACGATCGCGAGCACGAGGTAGAGCAGGAAGAACACGATCAGGCTGACCACGATCGAGGTGGTGCCCACCGACGGGGACACCCCGTCGGCGGTGCGCATGATGCCTTGCACGATCCACGGCTGGCGGCCGTTCTCGGTCAGCAGCCAGCCTGCGGTGTTCATGGCGAACGGCAGTAGAACCGACCAGACCGCCAGCCAGAGGAAGCGCCGGGACGTCTCCAGCTTGTTGCGGTGGATCAGCCACAAACCCCACAGACCGAGCAGGAGGACCAGCGAGGCCGCGTACGCCATCACCCGCATCGACCAGTACTGAATGAACACGTTCGGCACGTAATTACCTGGGCCGTACTGCTGCTGGTACTGGGCGTTGACCTCGTTGAGCCCGATGACCTGGCCGTTCCAGGTGTTGGTGGCCAGCAGCGACAGCAGGTGCGGGATGGCGATGATCTTGGTGGGGTTCTGGTCGTTGTTGCCACCGCCGATCTGGAACGCGGAGAACGAGCACGGCTGGCAGGTCTCCCATTGCGCCTCGGCGGCCGCGATCTTCATGGGCTGATACTTCGCCTCGACGACGCCCAGCTCACTGCCGACGAACATGGCCAGGAACATCGTCGGGACGAGGACCGCCAGGGACAGCTTCGCCGAGCGGGCGAAGACTTCCACGTGGGACTTCTTACGCAGGTGCCAGGCCGACACGGCGAGCATGACCACCGCCGCCGTCGCGAGCGCGGCGAGCAGCACATGGGCGTACCCCCAGAGGAAGACCGGGTTGGTCATCACCGCCCAGATGTCGTTGAGCTGGGGTCGGCCGGTGGTGGGGTTGGTCTGGTAGCCGACCGGGTGCTGCATCCACGAGTTCGCGGCCATGATGAAGGCGGCCGATCCCGCGGAGCCGAGGGCGACCAGCCAGATCGTCGCGAGGTGCAGGCGGCGCGGTAGCTTGCCCCAGCCGAAGATCCAGACGCCGAGGAAGGTCGCCTCCAGGAAGAACGCGGCCAGTCCCTCCATGGCGAGCGGTGCGCCGAAGACGTCGCCGACCAGCCGCGAGTACGCCGACCAGTTCATGCCGAACTGGAACTCCTGGACCAGCCCGGTGACCACGCCGACGGCGACGTTGATGATCAGCAGCGTCCCGAAGAACTTCGTCAGCCGCAGGTACGCCGCCTCACCCTTCCGGTGCCACACCGTTTGCAGGACCGCGGTCAGAAACCCGAGCCCGATCGTCACCGGCACGAATAGGAAGTGGTAGATCGACGTCATCGCGAACTGGATTCGCGCGAGATCTACGTTCGACATCGGCTCAGTATGGTGGACTTAGCGGACTTAAAGTTCGGATTGGACTAACACTCCCGAAAGGGTCCGGCAGAATGTCCCGCAATCCCGGCGACGCCCGCAACGGCGGCATGCTCCCGCCGCCCGTCAAGTACCACCCCGCCGCGGACGACGACCTGCTGACCGGATTCCGCCACCCCGACGGGCGGCCCGGCGAACTGCGCGGATTCTTCGCCACGACCATCGCCATCTCGCTCGTGGTCTGGGACCTGGCGTTCGCGCTGGGGGCGTACCACACGGTCTTCTACTACCGGCTGTTGCAGATCTTCGTGGTCTGCGTGGTCCTGCTGCTCGGCGCGCTCGTCCTGCGCAGACACCTGACCGTGCGGCGGTGGATGCTGGCCATCCTCGCGGTCCCGCTCATCTGGGTCGCCTGGCGGCTGATCGTCCCGATCGGCGGACGCTGGCACTCCGTCTACCATGTCGTCGATGTCGCGCTGATCAGCGTCGTCCTCGTGACCTTGCCGATCACGATGTGGGTAGTGGCGCGCATCGTCGCGCCGGAGTACTTCGAGCTGTCGACGCTGCGCCTGCGCCTGGCCAGCGCCGGCATCGTGGTCGTGGTCGCCATCGCGGGCGTGCTCACCGGGCAGTTCAACAACCATGTCGTCACCTGCCAGGACTTCGTCGTCGCCGGTGACGACACCCCGGCCAACTGTCTCAACAGCTCGGAAAAACCCAAGTAAGAAGGACTTTCTCCTTTCGCGCCCCCGACCCCGTCCACCCCGGCAGAATTGCCGGGTGGGCTAAGGCCCCGACACAGATCACGGGGATCTCATGGACGCGACAACCACTAACGTGGCGATCGTCGGCGGAGGATTCGCCGGAGTCGCCTGCGCCAAACGTTTAGCCGGTGAGCCCGGCATCAACGTGGAACTGTTCGATCGCGCCGGATACCACCAGTTTCAGCCTTTGCTGTACCAGGTGGCCACGGCCGAACTGACCTTCGAGGACGTCCGGTTCGACCTCGCCCGTCTCTTCCACGGCAAAGGCGCCGTGCGAGTACGCAAGGCGGAGGTCGCCGGGGTCGATCCGGACGCGATGACCATTTCGCTCGACGGCGGCGAAACGGTCTCGGCCGACTACATCGTGCTGGCCGCCGGTGCCCGCCCGAACTTCTTCCATACGCCCGGCGCCGCCGAGCACGCCTTCCCGCTCTACAGCGTCGAGGACGCCCGCCACGTACGCGGCCGGATCGTCCAGCTGTTCGACGACGTGTCCGCCAAACCTGAGCTGATCGAGGACGGCGCGCTGACGTTCGTCATCGTCGGCGGCGGGCCGACCGGCGTCGAGACGGCCGGAGCGCTGTCGGAACTCGTGCACGACGTGATGCCGCACGTGTATCCGGACGTGCCACCTGGAGCCGCTCAGGTCATCCTGGTCGATCTCGGGCACAGCCTCCTGTCGGCTTTCTCCGACGAAGCTGGATCCTATGCGGCGCGCCAATTACAGCGCCGTGGGGTGAAGCTGCGCCTAGGCGTACCAGTGAAGCAAGTCGACGCCGATCAGGTGGAGCTGGGCGACGGGACGGTCCTCAAGACGCGTCTGGTCGTGTGGGGCGGCGGCGAGCAGGCCGCCGAGATCGCCGGTGCGGCGGGGCTGGCGCAAGGCCGCGGCGGCCGGATCGACGTGGAGCCGGACCTGACGGTGTCCGGTCACCCGAAGGTCTTCGCGCTGGGCGACCTGGCCAACATCCCGTACGGCGACGAGGTTCTGCCGCAGCTCGGCAGCGTCGCGCAGCAGGCTGGCCATTGGGCCGGCGAGAACATCCTGCGGCTGACGAAGGGTGAACCCGCCCGGCCGTTCCATTACCGCGACAAGGGAATCATGGCGATGATCGGCCGCAAGGCGGCGGTCGCGGAGATGGGCGCGCACCGGCACGAGATCCAGGGCCGCGTCGCCTTCGCCGCCTGGCTCGGCGTGCACGCCGAACTCCTGGGCAACATCGGCGCCGAACTCAAGGCCTTCTTCGCCTGGGCCGAGGACTTCTACGTCCGCCCACACCATCGGACGGCCTCGCTGCTGGAGCCGTCGCGCATCGACATGCCGCGCATCGACTGGAATCAGAAGGGCTGAGCTATGGGCAACGCCGACATCTTCGTCATCTTCGGCATTACCGGTGACCTGGCCAAGGTGATGACTTTCCATTCCCTGTACCGCCTGGAGGCGCGAGGCCTGCTCGACTGCCCCATCGTCGGCGTCGCCGTCGACGACTGGACGCAGCAGGATCTGCGCGACCACGCCCGCGCGGCGATCGAAGGGCAGGACGTGGCCGGCGGCGGCGAGAAGATCGACGAGGAGGTGTTCGACCGTCTCCTCGGCCGGATGTCCTACCAGGCCGGGGACTTCTCCCAGCCGGACACCTACGCGCACATCGCCAAGTCCGTCGGCGGCGCGCGTACGCCGGTGTACTACCTGGAGACCCCGCCGTCGCTGTTCGGCATGGTGATCCAGAACCTGGCCAAGGCCGACATCATCCGCGACGGCCGGGTCGTCGTGGAGAAGCCGTTCGGCCACGACCTCGACTCCGCCAAGCAGCTCGCCGCCGAGCTGCACCAGTGGGTCCCGGAGCCGCAGCTGTACCGCATCGACCACTTCCTCGGCAAGATGGGCATGGAGGAGCTGATCTTCCTCCGGTTCGCCAACTCGCTGTTCGAACCGGTGTGGAGCCGCAACTTCGTCGAGTGCGTGCAGATCACCATGGCCGAGGACTTCGGCGTCGCCGATCGCGGCCACTTCTACGATCCCGTCGGCGCGCTGCGCGACGTGGTGGTCAACCACCTGATGCAGCTGCTGTCGGCGGGTGCGATGGACGCGCCGGCCGGACGCGACCCTGACACGCTCAAGAACGCCCAGACGGCGCTGTGGAAGGCCGTCTCCTCGGCCGATCCGGCGCACTATGTCCGCGGCCAGTGCGACGGCTACCAGTCCGTCAAGGGCGTGGCGCCCGGTTCGACCACCGAGACGTACGCCGCGCTGCGGCTCGACATCGACAACTGGCGGTGGTCCGGAGTCCCGTTCTTCCTGCGTACCGGCAAGAGCCTCGCGCTGACGCAGACCGAGTTCCGGATCGTGTTCAAGCGGCCGCCCAAGCTCGGCCTGGACCTGCCGATGGACCATTCGCCGGAGGCCGACCAGCTGGTCGTCAAGCTCGACCCGACCACCGGAGTGCGGTTCCGATTCCAGGGCCGGCGAGGCGACGCGCCCGGACCGCAGCCGGTCACCGCCGACGTCGAGTTCAGCCAGCAGGGCGGCGAGGGCCCGACGCCCTACGAAGTCCTCCTGCACGCGGCGATGGTGGGCGACAGCACCCGGTTCACCCGGCAGGACGGCGTCGAGGAGACGTGGCGGATCATGCAGCCGCTGCTCGACGCCCCACCGCCCGTCCACCCGTACGCGCAGGGAAGCATGGGTCCGGACGCGGCGGACCAACTGGTCGCCGACTTCGGCGGCTGGCACACACCGTGGGGTGCGAAATGACGACCGTCGAAGACCGTACGCAGGCTGCCAAGGCGGCGACGCGGAACAAGCCCAAGCATGATCAGAAGGTCAAGCCGACTGGAGTCCAAGCCGGTACGGAACCGCAGAGCGCCGCCGCGCCCTCGCCGTTCCCGCCGATCGAGGACTACGCCTTCCTGTCCAACTGCCACACCGGCGCGCTCATCGCACCGGACGGCTCAGTGGACTGGTTGTGCGTGCCCAGGTTCGACTCGCCGAGCATCTGCGGCAGTTTGCTCGACCGCGGCGCGGGCAACTTCCGGTTCGGCCCCTACGGCGTCCACCATCCTGTGGCGCGCCAATACGAGCCAGGCTCGCACGTGCTCACCACGACCTGGCGTACGCCGACCGGCTGGCTGCTGGTCCGCGACGCCCTGACGATCTACCCGCGGCATGAGGAGGACAAGAGCACGCCGCACACTCGGCCGCCGGTCGACGAGGATGCCGATCACCTGCTGGTACGCACAGCGGTGTGCATCAGCGGCCGGGTCGAGGTCGAGATCGTCTGCGAGCCGGTGCTCGACTACGGCCGCCAGCCGGCCACGTGGCAGCTGGCCGAGGACAACCTCAAGGTGGCCGAGGCGGACGCGACCGGTTTCCGGATGCGGCTGGGCTCCGACATGAAGCTGGGCGTGGAAGGCGACCGCGTCCGTGGCCGGCATGTGCTCGAGGAGGGCCAGGGGACCTTCTGCGCCCTGTCCTGGCGGGAGGACGGCTACACCCCGCCCGACTACGCCGAGGCGACCGCCCGGCTGGACGCCACCGGTCACTTCTGGCGCGCCTGGCTGGCCAACTCCCGCATTCCCGACCATCGGTGGCGGGAGATGCTGCAGCGCTCGGCGCTGACCGTCAAGGGCCTGACCTACATGCCGACCGGTGCGACCGTCGCCGCGCTGACGACGTCGCTGCCGGAGACGCCCGGCGGCGAGCGGAACTGGGACTACCGCTACACCTGGATCCGCGACACCACGTTCACGTTGCAGGCGCTGCACTGGCTCAACATGGACTGGGAGGCCGACGAGTTCATGCAGTTCGTCGCCGACCTCGAACCGGCCGACGACGGCTCGCTGCAGATCATGTACGGCATCGACGGCCGCCGGGAGCTGCCCGAGTCCTTCTTGGAGCACCTGACCGGGTACGCCGGCGCCGCCCCGGTACGCGTCGGCAACGCCGCGTACAACCAGAAGCAGAACGACGTGTACGGCGCGGTGCTGGACTCGATCCTGATGCACACCCGCCGCAGTCAGCGTCTACCCCGGCGGCTGTGGCCGATCGTGCAGTCGCAGGCCGAGTGCGCGAGCAAGGTCTGGCGCAATCCCGACCAGGGCATCTGGGAGGCGCGCGGCGATCCCAAGCATTACGTCTCGTCGAAGCTGATGTGCTGGGTGGCGCTCGACCGGGCCGCGCAACTGGCCGAGGTACGCGGCGACCCGAAGCTGGCCACGCAGTGGCACGAGACGGCCGAGGAGATCCGCGCGGACATCCTCGCACATGGGGTGACGAGTAAGGGCGTGCTACGCCAGCACTACGACACCGACGCGCTGGACGCGTCGACGCTGCTGGCGGCGATGTTCAACTTCCTGCCGCCGAGCGACGAGCGCCTGCACGCCACGGTCGAGGCGATCGCCGAGGATCTGACCGAGGCCGGGTTCGTCCTGCGGTACCGGACGGACGAGACCGACGACGGCATGTCGGGCAAGGAGGGCACGTTCCTCATCTGCTCGTTCTGGCTCGTGTCGGGGCTGGCCACCATCGGCGAGACGCAGCGTGCTCGCGATCTCATGGAGAAGCTGCTCCGCATCGCCTCACCGCTGGGACTGTACGCCGAGGAGTTCGACACCGAGACCGGACGGCACCTCGGCAACTTCCCGCAAGCCTTCTCCCACCTGGCCCTCATCGAGGCGGCCGGGCGCATCATCCTCTCCGAAATGGTCCAGGAGATCTCATGAACATCTATGACGTCATCATCGTGGGCAGCGGCGCCGGCGGCGGAACGCTCGCCGCGAAACTCGCCCCGTCCGGTAAGAAGATCCTGTTGCTCGAACGCGGCTCCTGGCTGCCTCGCGAACCCGATAACTGGGACGACGCCGCGGTGTTCATGGACAACCGCTACATCTCGCCCGACACCTGGTACGACCACAAGGGCAAGGCGTTCCAGCCGCAGGTGCACTACTACGTCGGCGGTGCGACCAAGCTCTACGGCGCGGCCCTGTATCGCTTGCGGGAGAAGGACTTCGGCGTCGTGCAGCACCACGACGGGATCTCGCCGGCGTGGCCGATCAGCTACGCCGACATGGAGCCGTACTACACCGCCGCCGAGCAGATGTACCAGGTGCACGGCAGCCGGGGCGAGGATCCGACCGAACCGCCGGCCAGCGCTCCGTACGCCTTCCCGCCCGTCGCGCACGAGCCGCGGATCCAGCAGCTGGCCGACGACCTGGCCGCCGCCGGGCTGCATCCGTTCCACGCGCCCTGCGGCGTCCGGCTGACCGAGTCGAACCGGCCGTACAGCGTCTGCGTCAAGTGCGACAGCTGCGACGGGTTCCCTTGTCCGCTGCACGCCAAGTCGGACGCCGAGGTGTTCGGCGTACGCCCGGCGCTGACGCAGCCGAACGTGGAGATGCTGACCAACGCCGAGGCCGTACGCCTGGAGACGGACCCGAGCGGCAAGACGGTGACGACCGTGATCGTGGAGCACGAGGGTCAGGAAGAGCGCTACCAGGGCCACATCGTCGTCGTCGCGTGCGGCGCGGCCAACACGGCGAAGCTGCTGTTGCGCTCGGCCACCGACAAGCATCCCAATGGCCTGGCCAACGGGTCGGACCAAGTCGGCCGCAACTACATGTATCACGACAGCCAGGCGGTGCTGGCGCTGTCGCGGGAGCCCAACCCGACCGTCTTCCAGAAGACGCTGGGGGTCAACGACTTCTACTTCTCAGGTCCCGGCTTCGACTTCCCGATGGGCAACATCCAGATGATCGGCAAGTCGCGGCCGGCCATGTATCGGGGCGAGAAGCCGTTGGAGACCAAGTTCGCGCCGAAGTTCAGCCTCAACGACATCGCCAACCACGCCGTGGACTTCTGGCTGTCGACCGAGGACCTGCCGACGCCGGACAACCGGGTGACGCTCACCTCCGACGGGCAGGTGAAGCTGACGTACAAGCCGTCGAACAGCACCGCCGCCGACCGGCTCTTCCACCAGCTCAAGTCGATGCTCAAGCACCTCGGCATGCATGAGGACCACCTCGCGCACCGGTTCGCGTACATGAAGACCGACATCCCGATCGCCGGGGTGGCGCACCAGGCGGGCACCTGCCGGTTCGGCAACGACCCGGAGACCTCGGTGCTCGACGCCGACTGCAAGGCGCACGAGCTGGACAACCTGTACGTCGTGGACACCAGCTTCTTCCCGAGCATCGGTGCGGTGAACCCGGCGCTGACGGCGATGGCCAACGCGCTGCGGGTCGGAGACCACCTGCTGGCCCGCATGGGCGTGTCGGCGGCGACGGCCACCGCCGCGTAGCCGAGTAGACGAACCGCCGGAGCGAGTCGCGAGGGGCCTGACGTGACGACCGATCAAGTCCTGCTCGGCGTGGGCCTGATCCTCGTCCTCGCGGTCGGGTCGCAGATCCTCGCGTCCCGGGTACACATTCCGGCGCTCATCGTCCTGCTGCCGAGCGGCTTCGTGGCCGGCGCCCTGACCGACGTCGTCAACCCGCAGAAGCTGCTCGGCAGCGCGTATCAGCCGCTGGTGTCGCTCGCGGTGGCGGTGATCCTCTACGACGCCGGCCGCGCCCTGTCCCTGAGCCGGTTACAGGGCCACAAACGGCGGGTGGTCCGGCGGCTGCTGATCATCGGCGTACCGCTCACCGGGGTGTGCGGCGCGCTGCTGACCGCGTGGCTGCTGGGCATGTCCAAGCAGGCCGCGCTGATGATCGGCGCGATCCTCGTGGTGAGCGGGCCGACCGTCGTCGGCCCGCTGCTGAACCACGTACGCCCGGCCGACCGGCTCCAGCACATCCTGGCCTGGGAGGGCTCCCTGGTCGATCCGATCGGCGGCATCCTCGGCGCGCTGGTGTTCCACGGCGTCGTCGCGGGCCGTGAGGACCGGGTGATCGCCGGCTTGGCGCATTTCGGCGGCAGTCTCCTGCTCGGGCTGCTCGGCGCGGCCGTCGGCACCGGCCTGCTGTGGCTGGCACTGAACCGCCTGCGGCTCGGCGAAACCCTGGGCACCTTGGCGCAACTGGCCGTCGTCGTCGGCGTCGCCGCCGTCTGCGACGCCGTCCGCGACGACAGCGGGCTGTTCGCCGCCGTCGTCATGGGCCTGGCCCTGGCCAACATGAAGGCGTTCGACCTCTCCGGCCGCCAGCCGTTCTTCGAGACCCTCGTCCAGCTCATCATCGGTGTGCTGTTCGTCGGGATCTCCGCGACCGTCACCCCGGCGTCGTTACGCGGACTGGTGCTGCCGGTGCTCGCCGTCACGGCTGGGCTGGTGCTGGTGGTCCGGCCGCTGGTGGCGTACCTGTCGACGCTGCGCACGGACGTGCCCACCCGGCAACGGGCCTTCATCGGCTGGATGGCGCCGCGGGGCATCGTCGCGGCCGCCACCGCCGCCACCTTCGGGCCGTCGCTGGTCAGTCAGGGATTCGCGGGCGCCCAGAAGATCCTTCCCGCCACGTTCCTCGTCATCGTCATGACCGTCACGCTCTATGGGCTCACCGCGGCGCCCGCCGCCCGCCTGCTGCGGGTCGTCCGGACCGCCCGAGCCCATCCCCTGCTCGTCGGCGGCCAGGCCTGGGTCCTCGACCTGGCCCACACGCTGCGCCAGCTCGGGCTGGAGGTCCTGCTTTGGGCCGGGCCGTCACGCCGAACGGCAGGCCATCCGCGACGCCGGCCTCGAACTGGCCCCTGGCGAGCTGCTCTCCGACGTCAACGACCCGGCCGCCCAGATCGAGGGCGTCACGACCGTCCTGCTCCTGACCGACGAGGACGACTTCAACAACCTCGCGGCCACCCTGCTCCAAGGCTCCGTCGAGGGCCCGGTCCACCGCCTCGCTCCCGCTCAAGACAGCGAAGCAGTGTCCGCCGGCGGCGGGCCTCCGCTGTTCGGCCCCGGTCTCACTCGCGACAGCATCATCCGGCGGTACGCAAAAGGCCAGCGCATCACCGTCGACGCCACGGCCGGCGAACCGTTGTTTCGCGTACGCCACGACGGCCGCCTCGATCCGGTCACGCACGACGGCGTACCGGAGGAGGAACCGGGCGACACCGTGATCATGCTCGCCGACCCCGCCTGACATGATCGCGGCGTGACCACGGTTGACTGGCATGCCCTGCCGAAGGCCGAACGCGACCTGCTGAGCTGCGCGAAGGCGGCGATCGCCCGGCTGGACCTCGACCGGCTGCTCGCCGACCCCGACACCTGGGACGACCCGGACGACGTCCATCGGCACGGCGAACTCACCCTCACCTTGACCGAAGCCGGCCTCTCCGCCACCGCAGACGCCGTACGCCCGCCGCGCCCATCGGCGTACCCGCGTTAACCACGTCCGGCCGGGCGGTGACCGGCCGATGACGGATCGAGGCCGAGGTCGCGGGCCCTTTGATCGCTCGTTAGGGTGCGATAGCGCTCTCAGCGCGAAGATCGACAAGGAAAGGCGCGCAATGCAGACTCCCCCCACTGGCACGTCCCGGCGCCAGGTTCTCGCCGCCGCCGCGGCGGTCGCCGCGGCCCCCCTCGTCGGCGCGGCTCCCGCGTACGCCGACTCGTCGAAGACCAAGAGCTGGGACCTCACCCTGCTCGGCACGTCGGACATCCACGGCAACGTCTACAACTGGGACTACTACAAGGACAAGGAATACGACGACAGCGCGCACAACGACGTCGGCGTAGCGAAGCTGGCCACGCTGGTCAACCAGATCCGGGCCGAGCGGCGGGGCAAGGCCACGCTGGTGCTCGACGCCGGCGACACGATCCAGGGCACCCCGCTCGCGACGTTCTACGCCAAGCAGGAGCCGATCACCGCCACGGGTGAGACGCACCCGATGGCGCGGTCGATGAACATCATCGACTACGACGCCGTCACGCTGGGCAACCACGAGTTCAACTACGGCCTGCCGCTGCTGGACCTGTGGATCAGCCAGCTCGGGTTCCCCGCGCTCGCGGCCAACGCCGTCGACGCCGCCACCGGCCAGCCGGCGTTCCTGCCGTACGTGATCAAGAAGGTCGATCTCGGCAAGGGCGCCCCGACGCTGCGGGTCGGCATCCTCGGCCTGACCAACCCGGGTGTGGCCATCTGGGACCGGGGCAACGTCGAGGGCAAGCTCGTCTTCAAGGACATGGTCGCGACCGCCCTGAAGTGGGTCCCGATCATGCGGGCGCGCGGCGCCGACATCGTCCTGGTCTCCGCGCACGGCGGCGACAGCGGCACCTCCAGCTACGGCCCGGAGCTGCCGAACGAGAACCCGGCCGCGCTGATCGCCCAGCAGGTGCCCGGCATCGACGCGATCCTGTTCGGCCACGCGCACAACGAGATCGTGCAGCGCTTCGTCACCAACGACATCAGCGGCGAGCAGGTCCTGCTGTCCGAGCCGTCGAAGTGGGGCCAGCGGCTCACCCGGATGGACTTCACGCTCAGCCGCGACCATGGGGAGTGGCGCATCACGAGCAAGCAGTCCACCATGCTCAACACCAACACCGTCGTCGAGGATCCCGCGGTGCTCGCCGCCGTACGCGCCCAGCACAACAAGACCGTCGCGTACGTGAACCAGGTCGTGGCCCGGTCGGTGGTCGAGTTGTCGGCGGCCGAGTCCCGGTACAAGGACACCGCGATCCTGGACTACATCAACAAGGTCCAGACCGACACGGTCGCGACGGCCCTGGCCAGCACCCAGTACGCCACCCTGCCGGTGCTGTCGATCGCTGCCCCGTTCAGCCGGACCGCGGTCTTCCCGGCCGGCGACGTCAAGATCAAGGACGTCGCCGGGCTCTACATCTACGACAACACCCTGGAAGCCGTGCTGATCAGCGGCGCCGAGGTGCGGGCGTACCTGGAGTACTCGGCGAAGTACTTCCGCACGCTCGCGGTCGGCGCGGCGGTCGACCCGGAGACGATCAACGAGTCGACCGTGCCGGACTACAACTACGACACCCTGTCCGGCGTCGACTACGACATCGACATCAGCAAGCCGGTCGGGCAGCGCATCACCAAGCTGACCCACGGGGGCACCGACACCCCGGTGGCCGACGGCGACCAGTTCGTCATCGCGGTGAACAACTACCGGCGCAGCGGCGGCGGCAACTTCCCCGGCGTCGTGAAGACCCAGGTCTACAACGAGCAGCAGGAGATCCGCCAGCTGCTCATCGACTGGGCGCAGGCCAAGGGCGCCATCGACCCGGCCGACTTCTTCACGCCGAACTGGCGGCTGGTGCGCGAAGGCGTACCGGTCTTCTGATCGAACCTGTGTGGGGCCGGGCGTTCAACGAGCGCCCGGCCCTCCGCCCCAGCAGGAGCTACGTGTATACCGCCACGATGTAGGCGGCGGCTCGCTGCCCGCCTCGATGGATCGCGACGCTCGTCCGTACGTGCTCTGTCGGGCTCGCACCGTAGATGTCATCGCCGGAGCCGATGATCCAGCCATATTCCTCCGGTATGGACACGGTCGGCATCCCAGCCGCCGTCGGCTGTAGCTGGTTGTCCTGGAGGAATTCGTCCAGGCAGGTCGAGGATGTGTCGAAGCGGAGATAGAGGGAACCTGCCGAGCCCATGTCCTCGATGTTGCCCCAGCGCAGGTCCTGAACGTCGCACGGGAGCTTGACGGCGTACCGGGGCAACAGGTCGTCCTCCAGATCTCCGCCGCCGTAAGTGATGTGCAGCCCCTGGTCTTTGCGCGGATACTCGCGAGGGTCCTTCGACCGGGCTGAGATCGAGATCTGACCCCAGGCGCCCCAGCAGCACAAAGCAGCGAAGACCACCAGCGCCAGGACGCCCGGAAGAACCGGGGACGAACGCTTCGCTTCGACGGATGTGTCGGGCTCGCTCACCGGTGGAGTCTACGAGGATCGCACGGCCGGACTCTCTTCAGCCGCGATACCCGTCCAGCGCGTTGTTCGCCAGATCGACACCGACGAACCGCTGCCCGCCGAAGTAGCGCAGCGCGTTGATCACCTCGTCGTCCGGCGCCTCGACGTAGATCAGCGAGATCGGCAGGTACACCGGGACGCCCGGGCGCATCGGGGGCAACAGTTGGGCGACCCGCGCCGAGCCGCTGCGGAACACGATGTTCTGCTTCCAGCGCAGTACGCCGACAGCGTCGATCTCGTTCCAGGCGAAGCTGTTCGCTCGTCCCTGGACGTTCGCGATCGCGATGCCTTGGACGCCGATCGTCATCGTGCCCATCGCCTGCTTGCCGATCACGCCGGTCCGGCCGGGTCGCAGAAAGCGGCGCAGCAGCACCATCACAGCGGCGGCCCCGGCGAGTCCGATAGGGACGATGCTGTGGATCGCCACGGACACGACGCCACCGATGACCAGGACCACTCCGAGGATGATCCAGACGACCGTGCCGAGCGTGCCGAACTTCTTGCTCAGCTTCGCCGTGCCGAGGGTGTACTGGACGTACTGCGGCGGCGGTTGCTGACCGGGAGTCGGATAGGCGGCCGGCGGATTCTGCGGATGGATGGGCGTCGTCACGGTCACGGGAGTCTGCCACTTTGCTCCCGGGAAGTCCATCCGTATCCGTTACGCGAGCTCGGCCGGCCGCCGCTCGTCAGGCATGTCGAGGAAGTCGTTCAGCGTGATCGCGGCGTTGATCAGTGCGAGATGCGTGAACGCCTGCGGGAAGTTGCCGAGATGCTCGCCGTGCAGGCCCAGCTCCTCGGCGTACAGCCCGACGTGGTTGCCGTAGGTCAGCATCTTCTCGAACACGAACCGCGCATCGGCCAGCCGGCCGGCGCGGGCGAGCGTCTCGACGTACCAGAAGGTGCACATCGAGAACGTTCCCTCGTGGCCGAGCAGGCCGTCGGGGGAAGCGAGCGGGTCGTAGCGGTAGACGAGGCTGTCGGAGACCAGCGCGTCGCCGATCGCGTCCAGCGTGGACAGCCACTTGGGCTCGGTGTCGGAGATGAAGCCGACCAGCGGCATAACCAGGAGCGCGGCGTCCAGCACGTCGCTGCCGTACGCCTGCACGAACGACTGCCGCTGCGGATTCCAGCCCTGGGACATGACCTGTTTGTGGATCTCGTCGCGGGCCGCTGTCCAGCCCGTCGTCTCGGCCGGCCAGCCCAGCTCTCGTGCCAGGCGGATCGTCCGGTCGAGGGCGACCCAGGACATCACTCTGGCGTACACGAAGTGTTTGCGCCCGCCGCGGGTTTCCCAGATGCCCTCGTCGGGCTGGTCCCAATGGGCCGCGACCCAGTCGGCGAGTCGGCACAACCGCTCCCAGCCGCTGGTGCCCAGCCGGCCTGCCCCGCCCTTGTACGCCGTCCAGATCGCGTCGAGCATCTCGCCGTAGATGTCGAGCTGAAGCTGATGCGCCGCGCCGTTGCCGATCCGGACCGGCCGTGAACTTCGATACCCGTCGAGGTGGCTGAGCGTGTGCTCGTCGAGGTCGGACGAGCCGTCGACCCGGTACATGATCTGCAGCGGGCCGCCGTTGGCACCGCCGACGCCGCCGGGGCGGGCCGACAGCCACCGGAACAGCCGGCGGGCCTCATCGACGTATCCGAGACGCAGCAGCGCGTGCACGGACAGGCTCGCGTCGCGGATCCACGCGTACCGGTAGTCCCAGTTGCGCTCACCGCCTATCTGCTCGGGCAGCCCGGCCGTGGGTGCGGCGACGAGCGCCCCGGTGGGGCTGTACGTGAGCAGCTTGAGCGTGATCGCCGAGCGCATGATCGTCTCCCGCCACCGCCCTCGATAGGTGCTGGCGCTCACCCAGCGGTGCCACCAGTCGAGCGTCGAGCGATACCGGCCGTCGACCTCGGCGGCGGTCACCCGGCGCGGAACCTGCTCGTCGACGCCACCGCTCACGGCGAACCACGCCTGCTCACCGGCGACCATGTCCAGAACCGTGGTGATGTCCTCGCCGTCGGGCATCAGCTTCCGGTCGCTGTCGATGCGTACCGCCCGGCCGCTGGCCCGGAAGACCGCCGACTCGCCGTCGTGCGCCAGCGAATGGTCGGCCCGGCCGTAGTCGAACCGCGGCGCACACCGCACGTCCAGGCGCACCTCGCCGCGTACCACCCGGACCATCCGGACCAGCAGATCCATCGTGTCGGTCGCGCGACCGGTGACGGGCATGAAATCGACGACCTCGGCGACCCCCTGCTCGCCGAGGAAGCGGGTCACCAGCACCGCCGAGTCGGGCAGATACAGCTGACGCGCCGTCCATTCCTCCCCGATCGGCGCGATCCGGAACAGTCCCCCGCGATCGGGATCGAGCAGGCTCGCGAACACGCTGGGCGCGTCGAAACGCCCGGGGCAATACCAGCTGATGGCTCCGGAGGTGTCCGCGAGCGCCGCCGTACGCAGGTTGCCGATCAGGCCATGCTCGGCGATCGGGACATAATCCCCGGTGCCGATCGCCCGCTCCGCCTCCATCATCTGCAGCGTCTTCATACTGATCCGCACCCCACCAGCTGTCTGAGTTCGGCGATGTCCGGCAGCTCGATCTTGCGCGGAACCGCGCGGCCGACCAGGGCGGCTACGCCACGACCACGTCGTCCCGCCACCCACGGCAATGGTTCATTCTCCCATGTCCCCGGCCTGGACTGCGTGGATTCGCCCAGGCCACGGGGCTGAAGATCCATAGGCATTGTGGGATCGTCGTGCCCATGGCGAACGCGTTCGAGATCCACCTCACCGTCGGTTACGACCTCGGGCGAGCCGCCGCGGTGGCTCAGCGCCACGGCGCGAAATTCGCGCACATCATGCTCGATCGCGGCGGCCAGCAGTCGCAGCCGATGATCACCATTTCCAGCACGGGTACGCTCAAAGCCCAGCACAAGCTGGTCACCCGGTGGCACCGCATCCTCTCCAAGGCCGAGCTGTACGTTTTCCGTACGAAGGTCGAGGGTGCGCCCTGGAATGACGGCGTGCCGGACACCGACGACGAGGCGCGGCGAGAGCCGGCCGGACGCTACTTCGAACACCACGTCAAACTGCTGCTGCCGGACGCGTCCGCCACCCGGCTGATCGAACTGACCCAGCTCGTGGAGCCGTTCGGGGCACGCCTGTCCCGCAACGCCCGACGGCACCGCGACGACGGCCGGCACGAGCGCTTCGTCACCCAGCGCTGCTTCGGCGTCGGGCGCAGCGGAGCACGGGAGCAGCTCGATGCCCTGCTAGCCGCTCTGCGTACGCGGTCGGAGGAGATCGTCGAAGTCGAGGCGGAGTACGTCTTCGAAGACTCCCGCCTCGCCTACGACGACGGCTGGCTGACCGAGGCCCCGCACTTCTACAACCGTGCGTACGAGGATGCGCATCGGCACGCGCCGGAGGGAGAGGTCGCCTATCCGCCGACCTACCTGCCGGTTCCAGCAGACGGCTTGACGGTCCACCAGCGCGCGGCGTTCGACCCCGCGCTGAAGCACTACGCGAACGCGTACCGGGCCGGCGAGCCGAGGTTCGAGGACCGCACGGTCGACGCCCGCTGGCGCGCGGCCCGGCGGGAGTCAGCCGCGCACGTCCTGACCCTGATCGCCGCTTCCCGCTGGGCCGACCATCTGGTGCTGCGGGGCAGCACGACGCTGCGGGCGTGGCTGGGCGACGCGGCCCGCGAGCCGGGCGACCTCGACTTCGTCGTCGTCCCCGCCGACTTCCGCGCGAACGACCCGTCCGCCGACCAGATGCTGGCCGACATCGTCGAGGCAGTACGCGCCGACCCCGGCCCTGGTCTGCACGCCGAGCAGGTCGCGGCCGTCGACATCTGGACCTACGACCGGGTGCCCGGCCGGCGGTTGACCTTCCCCTTCCTCGCTACCGACCTGCCCCGCGGGACAGTCCAGGTCGACTTCGTCTTCGGCGAGCCGATGCCGGTCGCTGCGCAACGCGTACACGTTCATGGGGTGGATGTAGCTTGCGCACCGCCGGAGCTGGCGTTGGCCTGGAAGCTCTTGTGGCTGGAGTCGGACATGTATCCGCAGGGCAAGGACCTGCTGGATGCCGCGCTCTTGGCGGAACACACGACGGTGTCGCTGGATCTGGTGCGGGATGTGCTGCGCACGGCGCCGTCCGGCGCGGGCGTCGAGCCGGACGGGTTCACCGCGGCGTCGGTGTTGCGATGGGACGTGGACTGGGAGAACTTCGCCGACGAGTACCCCGGCGTGGGCGGTGACGCCCGCGAGTGGCAGGAGCGGCTGGCTCGCGCGCTGGACCGGTCGTTCGCGGGCTGAGCGGTCGACATTCGACGGACCCCACGGCGGAAGATCTTGCTTGTACGATGCCTCGGTGGATCCCTATGACGCCGGATACTCACTCGGCAGAATCGCCGGCCTCGTCTGCTGCCTCGTGGTCGTTCTCGCCATTGTCGGCGGAGTCATCTGGGCCATCGTCCACTTCACGCGCAAGCAGGGCAAATCCGCCGGCCAGGCACCGTATCCGCCGGTAGCGCAGCCGCCCTACCCGCCCGCGCCACCGGCGTCTGGAACGATGCCGCCGACGCCTCCTTCACAGGAGTGAGACCAAGCTCCATTTCAGTGCGCGGACGACGGGCAAGGGCGGACCATAGCGACAGGCCGCATGACGGCCGGTCGGCATCCGTCGCTGGTTGATGGAAGAGTTGATCAGGCGCGTCTTGCGGGATCGCGGCTCCGACTCAAGGGGCAGCCGGTCGGCCGTAGCCCGGCCGGTGCGACTGGTCGATGCCGTGTCCGGCCCACGAGTACAGGTGCAGCGTCAGACCATCCGGATCGTCGAAGACCAGCAGCCATCCGATCGACGCCTCGATCACCGGTGAGCGGCGTACGCCCAACTCGTCGAGCCGGGCGGCCCAGGCTTCGATGTCGTCCTTGCCGTCGACGGCGAAGCTGACCGGATCGAAGCCCTGACATCCTTCGGCAGCCGTCGGGTTCACCCGGAAGGCGATCATCGTGTCGCCCAACCCGGGCGCGGTGCCGGCGACTCCGCGGGCGACGCCGTCGGCATCGGGGAATTCGATCGTCGTCTGGAACCCGAAGACCTGGCCATACCAGGCAACCGAGCGAGCCAGGTCGGTGACCGGGATCTTGATGTGGTGAATGCCGGACAGGACGGGCGTGGTCATCGCGTACCCCCGAGCCAATTGGGCGCAGTACAACTGCGGTTAATATCTGTAGAATGCGCCTCATGGCCGAACCCGTCAAGAGGCCCTATCGGTCCCCAGCACGCGCCGCCGCTGCCGCTGTCACCCGTGAGCGCATCCGCGAAGCCGCCGGACGGCTGTTCACGACCCAAGGTTTCACCGCCACGACGATGAAACAGGTCGCCGCGGACGCGGGCGTCGGCGAGCGCACCCTCTACGACGCCTTCCCCACGAAGGCGAAGCTGTTCGGGCACACCCTCGCGGTGGCGACAGTCGGCGACGAGCAGCCGATCCGGGTCGCCGAACGACCCGAGATCATCGCCGCCCACGAAGCAGACGATCCCCGGCAGGCGATCGAGCTGTTCGTCGCGTACGGCAGCGACCTGCTGGACCGCGCCGGAGACCTCATCATGATCAGCGTCGAGGCGGCCGGCGCCGACCCGGACATGCGCGCCGCCGCCGACGCCGGCTCCCGCGCCCACCACGAGGTCATGCTCGCCTTCGCCCAGGCGCTGGACGCTCATCGTGCACTTCGGCCGGGTCTGGACCCGATGAGCGCGGCCGACATCTTGTACGCGCTCAGCTCGCCGCACATGCACCAGCTACTCCGACGCCACCGCGGCTGGAGTGCCCGGCGATACCGCGCCTGGCTCACCGAAGCGCTCGAACGCGAACTACTGCCCCCGCCGGAGGTATTCGGCAGGTCCACAGGAACGCCGACCTCGCTTTCCCCGACGCCACAAGAATGGACAAGCCCGGATATCGACGGCGTCCAGTAAGGTCGGTCGGGTGAGTCTCGACCAGAAAACGATCGCCGATATCACCCTGCTGCTGGCCCAGCGCAAGAAGCTCCAGGCCGTCAAGGTCTACCTCGACCACAACCCGGGGGTCAGTCTCGAGGCCGCCAAGCAGGCCGTCGAGGCGATCGAGGCGCAGCCCTGGTCGCCCCAGGCCTCGGCGCTCAAGGCCAATGGGCAGGCCATGCAGGCTGCCCAGCTGGTCCACAAGCACACCAGTCTGTCCATGCGGGAAGCGAAGCGCTTCGTCGACGGACTGTGACCCGCCTTCCGCCGAGGCGGAAGGCGGTGTCGGCGGCAGCCGTCAGAGGTGTTTCTCCGGGCTGCCCGTGATGTACCGCGGGCCCTGGTAGCCCATGCCGTCGCTGTTCTCGTCGTAGTTGAACCAGCCGTCGAGGGTCCAGGTCCCGGACGTCGGCCCGGCGATGGTGATCAGGCAGCCGCGGGTTCCCGAGGCGTTCTCGTCGATGTTGTTCTCGAAGTTGCAGCTGCCCTCCTTCTTCGTGATGTCGTTGAGCTGCAACTGTGGATGCACATAGAAGCCGTCGAATTTCGCGGTGTCTATGACGTCGCTGTCGTCGTCGCCGCCCGTGTACGGCCACCACTTGACGACGAGCATTCCGCCGACGGAGTCCTCGTCGCTGTTGTAGTACGAGCAGCTGTAGGTCGCGAGGCTCACGTTCTTGCGGCCGGTGAGGTGGACGACTTCCACGTAGTCGTAGTTGCAACCCGTGGTGTCGGGGCTGGCGATCTCGGTCCCGGCGACACCGTCGAAGATCTTGGGATACCGCCGGGCGTCGAATGCCGAGAATTCGCTCTTGTCGACCACCCGCGTCAGGACCTGGATGCCGTAGTCCTGCGCCTCGAAGATCTTCATCCGGGTGTGCGCGTCGTTCTCCCAGCGATGGAAGATCACGACATGACCGGCGCCGACGTTGAGCAGGATGTCGCCGGCCTTGAGATCGGCCCAGGCGATGTCGTTGGTGTAGCTCTCGAGGTTGCCCGTCCAGACCGACAAGTCTGGATCCATGTGCCAGGCCATCTGCACCGTCCCCGAGCAGTCCGGCCGGTACTTGTGGTTGGTGTCGTCGACATCGGTCACGGACTTGTTGACCTGGCTGTACCAGACATCCCGGTAGACCCAGTCCTCCAGCCGGGAGACCACCTCGGCCCGGCTGATCCGGTCACCGGACGGCGCGGCGAGCGCCGGCTTCCCGAACGCGGGCACGGTCAGCAAGACCGCGACCGCGAGCGCCGTCAACGCCAGCCACCACATCGCCCGTCGGCTGATCGACAATGCTGGTCCTCTCACAGGAACCTCCTCTGCGGATCGGGCTGCCTGCCCGAGATCCGAGAGCCTGCGGGGGTCAGCTGGCCACGGGGCTTGCCATCTGGTTGACAGCCCTGCTCACAGCGGCAGGAAACGCGTCAGCCGGCGGCGCGCCGAGCAGCTTTCGGTTCGCTGGTGGATGGCCCAGGCTTGGCTTGCGTACGCCTGAGCGGTGGTCTGCTCGCCGAGGTCGGCGCTGATCTCGGCCAGGGAGATCAACGCGTCGCCCTCCCACAGGGGGAATCCGGCGTCACGGGCGAGCCCGAGCGCTTGGCGTGCATGGGACTCGGCCATCTCGAGGTCGCCGAGCCGCCAGTACGCCGTCGCCAGTCCGAGGTGAGCCTGAATGTCCTGGTAGCGCACTTGACCGTTGTTGGTCTCAACAGCCCGGCGATGCCAGTCCAACGCCTCAGCCGGCCGATTCTGTTCGGTGTAGACAGTCCCCATCGTGTTCAGGACGTCGATCACAAATCGTGGGATCGGCGTCGGCTGCAGGAGCGCGTACGCGGTCTGCGCCAGGTCCAGCGCCGTGTCCAGATCGCCACGGTCCCGAGCGATCAGAGCGAACGTGTCGTGCACGACTGCCTCACCCTGGGCACTGTCCTCACGGCGGTACTCCACGAGCGCTTCGGTGGCGTACCGGTGGGCGGTGTCCAAGTCGCCGAGCAGGCGATGGAGGTTCGCCAGGTTGTTGAGCGGGACGCCGGCCCCGGTCGACCGCCAGGGCAGGCTCAATGCCCGCTCGATGTACTCGATCGCTTCCCGGAGCCGGCCGAGGTCCTTGCTGACCAGCGCAAGATTCCCCACCGCGCGGGACAGACCGCTCTGATCCCCGATCTCCTCGTACAGCTGAGCGGCCTGCTGGAAAAGGTCGGCTGCGGCGGATGCGTCTCGCTGTTCCAGCCGCAGGATAGCGGCGTTGTTGTAGATCGTGGCAAGGCCACCGGGCCAGCCGGCCTCCCGGGCCAACCGCGCTCCGGCGTCGAGCTGGGCCAACGCCTCGTCATAGGAGGCGCTCCAGCGGCCGGAGCTCCCGAGACTCAGGAGGGCCGCCGCCTGACCGATCGCATCCCCCTCCGCCCGGGCGGCGTCCAGCCCGGCACGTGCGACGGTCGTCCACGCGGTCACGTCCACCCGCAACTGGAGGTAAGGACGCATAGCGTCGGCGATCAGCCACGCATGCGACCGTGGGCCGTCTGCGGCGCAGTCCAGGACTGTCGCCATCAGGTTCGCCCGTTCGGTGTCGAACCACCTCAGCGCCTCGGCTTGGTCGGCGTATTGCTGATCGGACTTCATCGCCCAGGCTGCCTGCTCTGGCAACCGCTGGATGCCCGGGAACGCGACCGTGGCGGCGGCTGCGGATCGAGCGGCGTACCAGTCGGCGAGTCGATGCTGGGCGGAGCGCGACTCGTCCGGTGAGATCTCGGCCTCGGCCCGTTCGTGAGCTATCGCGCGCAGCAGGTCGTGCATCGTGTACCGCCGGGACGCATGCTCCTCAGCCAGGTGCGCCTCCGCCAGCCGGTCCAACCGCCGTGCCGCAAGCTCGGGCGAATCGCGGGTGAGTGCGGCGGCGGCAGGCACGCCGATGTCGATGCACCTGATCACGCCGAGGAGTTGGAAAAGGTGCCTGGTCTGCGGATCGAGCCGCCGATAGGACAGCTCGAACGCGGCGTGCACGGCTCTTTCTCCGTCGATCTCGAGGGCGCCGAGGGGATCTGTCCGGAGCGAGGCGGCCAGGTCGGCGACTGTCCAGAGGGGATGGCACACCAGCGTCGCGGCGGCCACCCGCATGGCCAGCGGCAGGTACGCGCACAGTTGTGCCACCGATTCGGCCGCCTCGGGTTCCGCAGCGATCCGCTGTGCACCGACGTGGCGGCTGAGCAGCGACAGCGCTTCTGCCTGGGGAAGCGGCGGCAACGCGATCCGATATACGCCGTGACTGGCCGACAACCCGGCGAGCCGGCCCCGGCTCGTGACCACGGTGAGGCAGCCCGCCGAGCCGGGTAACAGCGGCCGGACCTGCTCCGCAGACACCGCGTCGTCGAGGACGAGCAGCACGCGTTTACCCGCTAGCAGCGTCCGGAGCATCGCGCCGGCCGGCTCTGCGTCGCCCGGGATGTCCGTCGGGCGTACGCCTAACGCCGTCAACGCCATCGCCAGCGCATCAGTTGGTGGTCGAGGCGTGGTAGGCCCGTGCCCCTGCAGCGGGAGGAAGATCTGGCCGTCGGGGAAGCGTTCGACGTGGCGTTGTGCGAACTCGGTGGCCAAGGTGGTTTTTCCGATCCCGGCGCTGCCGAAGATCATCACGATGGGCTCGCCCTGACCGAGGGCCTTCCCGAGGTCTGCCAGTTCGCGGTCGCGGCCGACGAAGCCGGTGGTCGGGGCGGGAAGCTGCCGGGGGACCTCCGTCGGCTTCGGCCGCTCGACCGGTAGATGATCGCGCAGCACGGCCTGGTGGACAGCTTGCAGACCAGGACTGGGATCGAGCCCGAGATGTTCCTGCAGCCATCCCCGGGCGCGGCTGTATGCGCCCAGCGCCTCCGTTCTCCGGCCGGTCCGGTAGAGGGCCGTCATCTGAAGTTCCGTCAGCCGTTCGTTGCCGGGATCTGCCGCGATCAGCTGGGCGAGAGGCACGAGCGCGTCATCGGCTCGTCCTGCCTCCAGCAGTGCTGCGAGCCACTGCTCCTCGGCGGAGTCCCGCAGCGCTCGCAGATCGGCGCCGAGGCGCGAGCGCCAGAGTGCCGGCAGATCCTCGCCGAACGGTTCGCCTGTCCAGACGGCCAAGGCGGCCGCGAGACGCTCGGCACGCGTACCCGGGTCGGCTTCCTCCCGCGCCTGCGAGACCATGCTCCGGAACCGGTGAACGTCGACGGCGTCGGGGGCGACGGCCAGCGCATATCCACCTGACACGGCGGTCAGCGTGATGGCCGGGTCGGCCTGCCGAAGCGCAGCGCGTACCCGGGCGACGTGGCTGTGTATGGTGCGGCGGGCGTGCTCAGGCGGCTCGGCCCACAACACGTCGATCAGGCGATCCATGGTCACCGGCTGCCCGGCGGCCAGCAGCAGGAGGCCGAGCAGTCCGCGTTCCCGACGCCGATTGAACGTCAGCGGCTCATCGCCGCAGTACGCCGCCACACCACCGAGCAACCGGAATCGCATACGCCAAGGACCTCCCCAGGCGCGTCATTGTCCTGCACTGCCGCAAGCGTGCGGCTCGCGGAGAACTCAGGCCGAGGGAGGGTGCGGCAGATCGAGCCTGCCGCACCCTCCGTGCACGGGTCGACGATGGAGTCACATGTCGTCGACGGCGAGGGTCATGACGCCGGCAAAGGTGAGCTCTCCAAGTAGGTTGGGATGGAAGGACTGCTGGGACGTCAGATCATCGCTCTCGCCTCGGGTCTGGTCGACGATCACTCCGTTGATCGCCGGGGTCGAAGCGCAGATCCCGCGGCCGAGGAAGTAGTCGATCGGCTGTCCGACGCGGACCGGTACGCCTTCGGTCTGCATCTGTTGTCCCAGATTCGTGAATTCGGTCTGGATGAGTGCGGCCTGTTCGCCGAGCCAGCCCTCCTCGATGTCGCTGATGCCGTCGACACACCAGTGGTCGTCTTGGTCGCTGAACAACTTCGGATAGGCCATGAGCAGGATCTGGGCGTTGGGTGCCTTCTTGTGGATCTCGGTGAGCACGGTGTGGATGGATTCCTTCACCGGGCCCCGGATCCGTTCGGGTGACACGTAGTAGAGGATGTTGGAGTCGCCTTCGAGGGTGGCGGTGAAGCATGAGTCACCCAGCTCCGGCAGCGATCCGTAGATGCATTGCTTGACGATGTCGGAGAACCGGGCGTCGTTGCCGCCGATGGACAGCGTGACCAGGGTTGTGTTCTCGTCGAGGAAGCCGCGATCGAGTTGCGAGAGTTCGCTGTATTGGCCGTGACCGTATAAGCCGAACTCGTTGGTTGGACGTTGAGCCGCTGGGACGCTGTAGTACGGCAGCAGGTTCTCTGTCCTGGCTCCCGAGCAGGCCAGCAGGTGATAGTCCATGGTGCCGTCCCACTGGTCTGTTCGCAGCCCGACGGTGGCCGTCGAGTCTGGCATCTGCGCCAGCCGCGACCAGGAGTTCTTCGATCGATGGCAGGCGTTCTGGTACGCGTCGGTCCCGTTGTCGACCAGTTTGAAATCGGTTTCCGGGTAGTAGGGGTATGCGGGCACGTCGTCGTCGCCGGCGCCTTCTCCGGACGCGTAGGAGTCGCCGAGGGCCACGATCTGGTTGGTGGGTTTGACGCTCAGCGGCTGGATGGCGACCGCGTCCCAGGCGATGTCCTCGTCGCCGATGCCGTCCTGGGTGGTCGTGGAGAGGCGGACCTTGGGCAGACCGGTGAACTTGAAAGCGCCGAGCGGAACCCAGGTGTTCGATCGGATCCGCTGCAGGATGACGCGGTAGCGGTCGGAGGTGAATCCGCCACCGGTGTCGATCTCGTATTTGGCCTGCTGGGTGTGGGCGCCGTGGTCGGGTATGTGCACCATGACGCGGCCCCAGCCGTTGAGGACCTGGTTGAAGTTCCAGGTGCCCGTGATCTTCATGGAGCCGCCCATGTCGTCGGCACGGTGGGTGTGGGCGAACCAGAAGTGGGCGTTGAATCCGCCGCCGAGCTGGTGCAGGTCGACTTTGGCCCGGTAGTGCCCGGTGGTGTCCTGCGGGATGGACAAGGTGAACGTTCCGGCGTCGTTGAACAGGTTGCCGCAGGTACGCATCTTCGGCGTCGACGCCGGTTCGTCGTCGACGATCAGCGAACCGGCGGGCAGGTCCTCTCGGTGGCATTTCGGCGGGAACGAGGTGGCGTTGTCCTGGTATTCGTATCCAGGGTCGAAGCGCAGCAGCTCCCGGCCGGTGGTGGCGGGATCGCTCTTCCACTGGGTCGGCAGATGCCACCAGCACATCAGGTCGTAGTAGCCTCTCGCGTTCTTATGCGCGCACGGTCCCGCCGGTTCGCCGATCGTCCCGTCGTCCGGGTCGTCTGGCTCTCCCGGGTCGTTGGGCAGGAACAGCTGACCTGGATAGCAGTCGTTGACGGCGGCGCAGAACTGGTCGACGACCGGCTTGGCCGACAGCCGGTGGGCCACGTTGGTCCACCACGCGGGCCGGAACCCGGAGACGAACGTCATGCTGTCGCGTTCGGCCGACTCCGGTAGGTCCGGCGGATGCCCGGCGAAGCCGATCACCTTCTCCGGATATGGCCAGTCCTGCGGGTGGGCCGAGTCTTCGTAGGAGGTCTCCATGAACGGGTACCGATCAGCGGGATAGCGGGGGTTGACCGGGTTGTTGGCCCACCCGAGGCCCCACGGTGAGCCGTCGCCGAGGTTCGGATGGAATCCGCTGTTGTAGGCCCAGACCGCGAAGAACCAGTTCTCCAACCCGGCGGGGTCTCCGTTGCCGACGACCAGACCGGCGGCACGGGTCTGGTTCCATTTGGACTGCAGGATCTGCAGACCGGCGGCCACATTGGCCGCGAAATCGGCCGCGATCGCTTGTTGTTTGGTCCAGGCCAGAGCGGTTTCGCCGGGCTTCTCGTGCCCGGCCAGGCGCATGCCGTCGGTGACCTGCATGACGCCGTAGCCGCAGTCGGCCTCCTCCCAGCGGATGTCCCAGTCGTCGTATATGTCGTCGTCGTAGATGTCGAGTCCGTAGAAGTTGCCGATCAGCGGGTTCCCGGTCACCCCGGGGACGGCCAGGCGCGAGGCCTGCCACATGTTCGACTCCTGGGCGGCGATGCCCAGCATGATCTGCGCGTGGACGCGCCCGCCCCCGAGCAGGTCGATGCTCGGGAACATGCCTTGGGGTGTGTACGCGGGCATGCCGAGGTTCATCCAGTTGGTGGGGCGCTGGACGGTCAGTGAGCTGGTGACCGCCTGGTCGATCGCCCACTCCACCTGACGTGGCTTGGGCTGCAGCACCTGGAAGATCCGGTTGTTGCGGGGCACCGAGCACCACCGGTCCTGGTCGACCGGGTCCGAAGTCGTCGCGGCGACAGTTCGACGGCTGGTTCCGGGACCGGCGAGCTTCGGGCTGATCGTGGCCGGCTGCGTTGCCGGCCGGGCGGGTCCGACTCCGAACGTCACGGTCTGGCCGGTCACCAGGCTGGTGGCGCCGATACGCACTGTCCGGGGCATGTCGGGATCCGCTGGGGCCAGCCTCGGGTCGGCCTTGCCCGCCCAGATCGTCTGCGTGACCGCCAGCTGGCCCTGGGTGGAGACGCCGGCGCCGGCGGCGGTGTTGGCTCTGCGGATCGATGGCGGCAGCCCGTTGACCTGCCGCGGGCTGCCGGTGAGATACGTTTTGCCGCCCGCGCCGGCGAGCCCGACCTCGCCGAGCCGGCCCGTCGCCAGCGTCGCTGGTGCGCGGCCGCTTCCGGGCACCGCGCGCCGGACCCGCATGGATTCCTGCTGGCCGCGTTCGGCGTAGGCGATGCCACCGCCCGAATCGGCGGTCAGGTGGAACGGTACGCCGGATGCGGCGGCGATCGTGGACACCTTTCCGGCAGCGGTGATCGACACGAGCTGGCCGGCGGCCGCGGCGGCTATGCCGTTCGCCGCCGGAACGGCCGAGGTCAGCTCGCCAGGCACGTCGACGGGCGTCCGCATGGTCGCGGTGGCGGCGTCGACGACGGTCAGCCGCGTACGCGCCGGGGTTTCGCCGGTGTCGTCGGGGTCGCCGCTGAGTTGAGTCAGCACCGCCGTCTCACCGGCTCCGCAGCCAGGGTTGAAATAGGCCAGGGTGGACAGCCGGGCCAGCTTCGTCACTGCGCCGGTCATCAGATCCACCACGGCGGTGAACCCACCGCGGTCGAACAGGTCGGCCCGGTTGGTGAACGAACGCGGGGCGTATACGACCACGGCCCGGCGGCCGGAGGCGGTGACGCACGCGTTGCCGATCCACATGTCGGTGTCGAACCCCGATTCGGCGAGGGTGGCGGCGGTCCGCCAGGCATACCCATCGGAGGCACGGGCCACCAGCAGGTGGAAGCCGGTGGCGTCGCCGGACGTGGTCCAGGCCAGGTCGGTCGAGGACCGCCACCGGCCGCCGAGGATCCGGCCGCGGTCGGCCGGTGCCACGTCGGATCGGGGGGCTGAGTTGGTCGCGCCCGGCGATGCCGGGTCGGAGGTCGATGGTTGAGCCGCCGCCGGAGGTGCTGCCAGCAGTTGCGCCAGCAGCACCAAACCGACACCAGCCGCGAGTTTTCTACGCACGATGCGCGCTCCTGGGCCTGGTCGTGTCAGACAGCGTGATCAGCCGACCGCCCCGCCCCACTCGTGCGCTTCGATCTTGTTGTCCTGATAGTCCGGCAGGTTCCACACCGCCTCGCCCGGAGCGAACCAGCCCAGGTAGCCCTCGTATCCGGCCTCGTCGAACACGATGACGTGGTCACACTTGTAGCAGGGTGTGCCGTTGTTGAAGACCGACGTCGCCCGGTTCGACGCCGACAGGCCGCCGCTGTAGTTGTTGCCCCAGTTACTGTCGTCGCCGGCCCATTTCCACATCAACCCATCGAAGTCGGCCAACTGATAAGCACAGAAGTATCCGGCCGGGCAGCTACGCGGAACCACGATGACGTCGCCGGCTTGGGCTGGTGTGGCCACGGCGAAGCTGGCCAGGAACGCCGTGATGACACCGGCCACGATCGTCTTGCGCATGTGATCTCCTTTGTGCGTCACCGCCCTGATGGCGATGAAGTTCACGACCCGAGGGCGGCCACGATCTTGGTGGCTCTCGGGAGGGCTGCCAGCCGCAGTCGGCGGTAGGTGTCGACGTCGGACTGGAACTCGCGGCGCACCTCAGCCCGGCGTTCGTCCTGAACCGCGCGGGCGATCGCACCGAACCCGGTCTGCTGCGCGCAGGTCGCTTCGGCGACTGCAGCGGCGACCTCGCCGGGGCTGGGATCCAGCTGATCCTCGGCGGGTGGGTCGATTGCAGCGCGCAGCTCAGCTGGGCTTGTCACGTCATAGCCCACCTCACGGACGCAAGCCGACCAAGCTCGCTGCGCGGCGATGAACCGAGGATCGTCATGCACCTGAGGCAGGTATCGGGCGGGCAGGTTCTCGACGACCGCCCGGGCGGGGAACCACACCCGCACATCCCCGTACAACTCGTCCTGGGCTTTGGACCGGCAACTGCTCGGGTTCTGCGTCACGGTGACTCCGGTCGGCACCCGGACCGCCATGCCCAGCGGGGCAGCTCCGAACATCGACGTCGAATACGCCTGCCGTTGATCGTCGGGCAGCGACTGCAGATAGCGTTCGTTCGGGTTCGCCCGCCGCGCCGCGCTCACCTGGGCAGGGTCGGTGAGGCCAAGCCCGCGCGAGCGAGCCCACTGGACGTCATCCACGACGTACGGCAGGTTCCACCGCTGCGGCCCTGGGTCGAGCCGCTGCGGCTCGTACGAGAACCCGCGCCGGCGCATGCATTCGGCGAGCAGAACGTCTTCGGCGGCATACAGAGTGTCGCTTTCGCCGGACGTCAGATCGCGTAGCGGACCGCCGGCCTCAGCGGCCTCCGACTGCGCACGGACAAAGACGAGCACCGACCCGGCAAGCGCCACCACAAGCGCACCGACGACCCAGCGACGCAGAGGCATGCCGTTCACTCCTTCCCAGCTCGAAGCGAGGAAGCCAGCGTCGGCCAGACCGCCATACATCCAGTTGCACGCAGCCATACAAATTGCTGACATGGCCGTGCCGAGGTATTCTGTGAACGTATTTTCGATCTGTTCATATGGAGTCGCAATGCCCCCGGCGTTCACCGAAGCTGAGCGGACCCGCATCATCGAACGGCTCCTTGACACCGCGACACGCCTGTTCGCCGCACAGGGACTACGCAAGACGACATTGGCGGAGCTGACCGCACCGGCCGGCATCGCCAAGACTTCGCTGTACGCGTTCTTCTCCTCCAAGGAGGACCTCTACTTCGAAGCCGCGCTGCGGCAAACGGACCAGGTCCGGCAACGAGTCATCGACCACGGCCTACGACTGGGCGCCGATCCCGGCGACGCGTTGCGGCGCTTTCTGCACGCCACACTCGCCGAGCTCGACGCCAATCCGCTCTATCGCCGGCTGATGGAACATCCGGAGGAGATGACAGCGGTAGCGGAGAGACTCACCCCGCAGCGCATGTCGGCCGCAGGCGGCGGGCCCATGGCGGAGGTCCTCGCGTTCCTCTCCCAGCACACCGATACGGACCCGCAGGTCGCGCTCGGCGTCCTCAGGGCCGTGCTGCTGACCCCGCTCCACAGGGACCATCTCGGCGTCGACCTCTACCCCGCCATCGTCGATCGCCTGGTCGACGCGGTAGTCGAAGGGATCATCGCGAAATGAGCGACCCATTGCCGTTCTTCACCATCGGCGACGGGCCGCCGCTGGTCGTCCTGATGTTCACACCGGACGCCGCCAACCCCACCGGCCTCGCCCGCTGGTCCGCCACCCGCATGGTCCGCCCATTCGCCCGGCATTTCACAGTCCATGTGGTCAACCGGCCAGCCGGGTTGCCGGCGAATATCACCATGACCCGCCTAGCTCAGGTGTACGCCGACGGCCTGGCCACGATGTTCGACCACCCGGTGCCCGTCCTGGCAATCTCGACCGGAGCCTCGATCGCGCTGCAACTGGCCGCCGACCACGACAACCTCGTCGAACGCATGGTGCTGGGCGGCACGGCCCATACCCTGGGGCCGATCGGCAAACACGCGCAGCGGAACTACATCGAGCGAGCGACGGCGGGCAGACGGCCGAGCCCGGCGTTAGCCACGGTGGTCACCGCCTCCACAGTCGGCCAGCGGTTGATCTCCGGCCTGCTTTGGTTGTCCGACGGCCGCAAGGACCGCACCGACGCGGTAGCCGTCCTCAACGCCGAGGACGGCTTCGACCTGTGCGACAGGCTGTCCGACGTCACCGCACCCACATTGATCATCCAGGGCGAACGCGACCGCGTATATCCGATCGAGTTCGCCCGACGTACCGCCGAAGGCATCCCCGGAGCCCGGCTCGTGGTCTACTCGGGGATCAGTCACAGCGGCACATTCACCGACAAGAGGTTCGCCCGAGACGCGCTGGCCTTCCTCGTTGACGACGCCGTGATCTGAGGACGCTGCGAACCAGGCGCCCTCTGCCCTGTTGGCAAGCGTGAGATCAGCGATGCTGGGGTCTAGCCGGCGCCTCGGTCGTGGGGCTCAACAGGTGGCCACTCCACCAACGCAGCGACCGGCGGTCGCCGATCAGGCCAGCGGCGGGTCGATCGCCAGCCGCGCGTGTAGGTGCAGGTCGCGGAAGGCGTCGCGGTTCTGCGACTCGTACATCGCACCTCGCAGGGTGCCTTCGGTCGCGTACCCGCAGCGCTCCGCGACCCGGCAGGAAGCCACATTGCCGACCGCGTGGCCGAGTTCGAGGCGGTACAGCCCGATGTCCTCGAACGCCCACCGGGTCAGCAGCGTCAACGCCGTGCTGGCGATCCGCCGGCCGCGATGCTCGGCGGCCACCCAGTAGCTGACCCGGGCGACCCGCAGATCGGGCTGGACGGATCCGAGGCCGACGCCGCCCACGACGACGCCGCTGGCCTCGTCCGTCACGCAGTATGTCGCGGCCTCGCCCCGCTTCCACTTCTCGCGCCGTCCCCGCAGCACCTCAGCGACGGCTGCCTTGTCCGTGACCGGTGTCGGGTGTGTGTTCCAGCGCAGATACTCCGGGTCGGTGACACCCTGCAGCAGCGCATCGACATCGTCTGGTTTCCAGACCCGCAGCCGCAGACCGCCGCCACGCAGATCCGCGGGCGCTAGTCGGTTGATCACCGGCTCATTCAACACGAAACCCGCCGTACCGGCGAGCAGTTAGGATCTCTTGCTGTGACGGAGATGCGTGACAGCGCCCCGGATTCGGATCTCGTTGCGCTGCGGGAAGACGGCTATGTCGTCCTGCACAGCCTGCTGAGCGCGGCAGAGCTTGCCGCGGCCCGCAACCACGCGGACGATCTGCTGCGCGGCACCGGCTGGAGCGACAACGACTTCGACGGCCGGCGTACGCGGCGGGTCTATTCGCTGCTGAGCCGGGTCGGTTCTTTCGAATCGCTGCTCCTCCACCGGCGCGTGCACCACCTCGTCACCGCGTCGCTGGGCGACGTCTACCAGTTCGGCATGCTGTTCCTGTCAGCCGTCGATCCGGGCCAGGGCACCCAGCCGCTGCACTTCGACGCCGGGGTCTACCCGCTCCCCCGGGACGTCGAGGCGGAGACCAACGTCATCTGGGCGCTCGACGACTTCACGGCGGACAACGGCGCGACCTTGATCGCACCGGGAAGCCACCTGTGGGCCGACGGCCGCCGTCCGAAGTCGTCGGAACTCGTGCCGGCGGTCATGCCTGCCGGCAGTGCCCTGGTGTACAGCGGGCGCCTCTGGCACGCCGCCGGGCACAACACCTCCGAGACCACGCGCCGAGCCCTGATTTGCGAACACGTCCTGCCGTGGCTTCGCCCGGCCGACAACCACATCCTGGGCACGGGGCTCGACGGGCTACGCCGTTTGTCACCTGGGCTGCGGCGTCTGGCCGGAGTGGCGCTCGCCAGCGATTACCTTGGCTTCGTCGCCGGCCAAGACCCCGAGCGGTGGCTGCAAGCCACAACTGACTGACTTCGACGCCATCGCAAGGCTCCCAACGGCTTGCCGGCCTGCGCGTGCACGGAATGTCGGTCGACGGTGGCACAATCCGCCTCACGTTTCGACGAGGGGATGGCCATGGGCTGGCTACCGGCGGGTGCCGACTACGAGATAACCCTGGAGAAGGGCAAGGTCGTCGCACGCAATGCGCAGGGTAAGGCGCTCAAGAGTCTGCCCAAGGCGCTCAAGGAGCATGAGGCAGTCATCGGGCTGCGCCAGCTCGCCGAGTGGTTGCGTCGGCATGAGGCGTCCTGCCGGACCGAGGCCGAGCAGTGGATGATCCGCTCGTTGCCGGTGCCGGTGAGCGTGCTGGCGCAGGTGTGGGCCGATGAGTCGTGGCGGGCGGCGTTGCGCGACCTCGTCGTCGTCCCGGTACGCGACGGTGACTGGGATCTGGCTGCTGCCGGACTGCTGCGGGATGCCGATGAGGCCAAGGGGCTGGGCGTGGTCGACCTCGACGGCGAGTCGGCGTTCATCACCACGGAGACGGTCGCCATCCCCCACCCGGTGCGCCTGCCAGATCTGGACGACCTCCGCGAGTTCGCCGCCGATCTCGGTGTCGAGCAGGGCACGTTGCAGCTGTTCCGGGAAGTCTGGCGCAAACCGGAGAGCGAGGCGGAGCAACGCCGCGAGCTGACCCGCTACGCGCGGGCGCAGTTCAAGGAGCTGCGGCATGTGCAGAGCCGGGCGGGCGCGCAGGGCTACCGAGTCCAAGGTGGTACGGCGGTCTGCCGAATCTGGGAGGCGGGCACGGTCGTGGTGGCGTCAGTGTGGATCGGTGAGGGCGATCCCAGCTACGAGACGGAGACGGGTGATCTGGTGTTCGCCGATGCCGCCGGGGAGGCCGTACCGATTGCCGATGTGCCGCCGGTCGCCTGGTCGGAGGGCTTGCGGATGGCCGCCGCGCTGTACGCCGGCCGCGTGGTCGAAGAGGAGAAGCGATGAACGAGGCGCTGCTGGACGCCGGGGCGATTCTTCCCGGCAAGACCCGGTCCACGGCGGCCGACATCGTCACTGCGCGGGCGTACCGGCATCCGGTCTTGGACGGGCGGACCGTGGTGCAGCTGATCGGCTCGGCCGTCGGCCCATCCGAGGACCTGACCATGGAGTTCCTCGGATTCACTCAGGCGGCGGCCCCGGTACCGGTCGGCCATGCCCGCCGCCAGGCGCTCGGCTTCCCCGCGTGGGCGCTCGTGCACGATCCGGCGAACGGGCGGCATGCGCTGGCGCTGGTCAAGGAGATGGAGAAGCTGGCCCGGGTCGCGCGGTCCAAGCCCGGCAACGCCCGCGACGGCTACGAGGAGTTGGCCGTCCGGCTCGGTGCGGCGGCGCCGCAGTTCCTGCCGACGTTCTGGGAGCAGGCCGGGCGCGCGTTCGTTGCTGCCGACAATCAGCGGATGGCGGGCGCGTGCTTCACCGCCGCCCGGCGGGCCGAACAGGTGCACGGACTGGTCATCGACGAGGAGCGCGTACGCGATGTGCACCTGGAGTTCGCCTTCGCCGGTGCCCTGACGGCGACGATGCTGGGCGAGTACGCCCGCGGTGTCTCCGATCGTCGCCCGGCCACGGAAGCGTACGACTTGGTGAAGACGTTGGCGTTGCGTCGCGTAGCCGGCGGGCTTGCCCCGCACGCGTCGATGGCCGTCGACCTTGCCCGGCTGGCGAAGGCCGCGGGCCTGGACGCAGAGCGGGAGGCCGATGAGGTCGTACGCCAGTTGCTCGGCTACCCGGCGATGGGCCGTGCGCATCCGTCGGTGTGGAAGTCGTACCGCAAGAGCATCGTCCGGCTGGGCAAGCGTGACGCGGAGATCCGCGCCCGGCTGGTGGCCATCATCCCGGAGCCGCCGGGCTGGCGCACGACTATGACCGATCAGTGGCTGGAATTGCTGGAGGCGTCCGGGGCGGCGGCCGATCTGATCGCGACCGACGGGCCGGGGTCGGCGAGCCGGTGGCTGGAGAGGACCTTGCGGGGCCGGCGCAACGGCCGTCGAAACGTCCTGCTGTTGTCTCTCGTGGAGCGGATGGCGCCACGGCTGATCGCCGAGGGCGGGGCCGAATTGGCCGTCAATCCCTGGAGCACCGACCTGGACGTCCTCGACGTGTGCCTGGCCGCCGGCGTGCCGGTCCGGATCGGCATGCCGAACCACAATGCGCGTCCTGAGTTCGGCGTGGCTTCCTGGGCGACCGACAGCGCCCCGGGCCGCCGAGATCTGACCTCGATCGCCGCCGATCCCACCTGGCGGCCCACGTTCGCGCGCGGCGTACGCTCAGCGATCTCACGGCTGCGGGACGGACGGGCGCTGACCAGTCCGGCGTTGCCGGACAGCACGTTGCGGGAGGCGTTCGGCGCCCGCGGTATCCGAGAGGTCCTCGTCGGACTGATCGAGGAGCAGACCGGTCGGGCGGGTGGCAGCACGCTCACCGAGCTGGACCAGGACCTGATCGAGCTGGCCGCGCTGTGGTCGCCGACCGGTATGGCCTTAGCCCCGGAGTCGTTCCGTCGTCTGCTGGACATCGACGTCCCCGCCGTTCTGGCGCGCTCGCTGCGGGCCGGTCTACCGGCCGAGCTTGGTTGGCCTGCGTACGAGGAGATCGCCCGGCCGAAGAAGGCCATCCGCATCGGTGCGAGCTGGCCGAACCTGGTGGTGCACGACGATCACTCGGCGCATGTGCTCACTCCGGACGGGCAGGCGACCGAGCACGTGTTCCGTTATCCGCCGGCCGGGCATCCGCACTCCCGGGCCGGGTACGCCTCGGCCAGTTGCTGGCTCGTCGACGGTGAGCTGCGGGTCGGCTGGCAGACCTACGGCCACGACGTCTTCTATTGGGCGTCGCGCCCGGATGATCGGATCGAGGACGATTCCCGGACGCAGGCGATGGGCTGGGGCGTACGCAGCCTGCCGCTGCCGATTCCGGGCGGTGGTGTCACCACCGGCGCCCGCCCGGTGCACGCCGGGGACAGCCGCCAAGCCGACGTGCTCTATCCCGTCGCGAGCGACGGGCAGGCGTACTGGCGTTGCGAATGGGTCGGCGACGACATTCGCCGATGGCGATGGCGGGAGTTCGATCCGCGTACGGGCGATGAGGGGCGTATCAGTGAACCCGCGTTCTTCGCCGCGGCCACGATGACGCAGACGCCTGGCACCGAGGCGGTTCCCGAGTCGGGCGAGCTGCGGCCCGCTCCCGCCGAGTTCGCGGGTTCGCCGCTGGGCTGGCGCGACGGCCTGATCGGCTGGCGGGTCACTCGCACCGCCGACGGTACCCACGTCGGTGAGGGCGTCGACGGACGCCGAGTCGAGTGGCGGCCCAGCGTTGCCGGGTCCGGCACCTCCGAGGTCCTCGTCGGCGCTTTGATGTTACCCGGCGCGACGGAACCGTTGCCGCTGACCTGCGTCCGTGCATATAACCAGCAGCACGTTCGCGTGTGGACAGCCGATGGCCGCTTCCTGCTGGCCGAGCCGAGCGAGCCGACCTCGACGCTGCCGCCGCTGCACTGGTGGCATGCACTGCGCGCTCGGGACGAGGCCGGTTCGGCGGCGTTGCGCGCCTTCGACGAGGCCACGGCGGCGGCGGTGATGGCTGTCGACGACGAGATCACGGGAACGGATCAGGTCAAGGCCGCGGTCACGGCGACCGTCGCGACCCACCTGTCGGCCGTGACCGACCCGGTGCTACGCGGCCGGATCATCGAAGTCGTGGCGCGTGCGGTGCGACTGCGCCGCCGCATCGCCACCGTCGCCGCTCATCTGGAGACCGCGCCGTCGCCGTCGCCGGTGGTGAAGGAGGTGTCGGACGAGGCGTTGCGGCTGGCCTGGGAGGGCCTGACCGATGGGCACCGCAGCTACTACTACAGCGGACAGTCCGGGGCCCGATACGAGACTCTCGAACAGATCTCGCAGGTCGGCGAGGTGCTCGCGGGCGCCGCACATCCGGCGATCCCGACGGTCTCGGCGGCATGGACCCAGCTGCTGCCCGGGCTGGGTGCGGTCGCGCTGCGGGCTGGGTGCGCGGCGACCAGCGACGGCAATCGCAAGGCGTTGGCGGCCCTGCTCACCCAGATCGCCGGTACGCCGTTGGCCGGCGACGGCCCGCCGCTGCGAGTGCTGGAGCTGATCCACTCCCGGATGGCGGATCATCCGGTCGAGGTGCTGACCGACGGGGACCGGATCACGGTCCTGTTCCCCACCGAGCAGCGCTACGTGTCCAATGGCAGCCAATGGCGGCGAGCCGCGCTCCAGGTCTCGCCGGACGGGACCTTCGCGGTTCCCGACGGCTTCACCGTGGCCGCCGAAACCCGCGTCACCGCCCGGTATACCGGCGCGCGGCTGCGCGAGTTCTGCGCTCTGCTCGCCGAGCGGGGTCCGGCGGCGTGGCGGCCCGAGGCGGCCGAGCAGCTGGCGGCAGCCACCGGCATGACCCGCGCCGAGGCGACGTTGCTGCTCGCCGGGCTGCCGGGGATCGACAGGTGGGAGGCCAACTTCCTCACCGCGGAGCAGCGCGGCGTCCTCGGCATCACGGCGACGCACGCCAAGGTAGCCCGCGCATCGCTTCAGGAGCTGGCGCCCCGGCAGCGCATCAGGCTGCTCGACGCGGCGCTGCCGGTCGAACCGGCTGATCTGTGGGACCGCGGCCCGGACGTCGACGCGGTCGCCCAGATCTGGCTCACGCTGCGCGGACGTCGGGTCGTCATCCCGGAGGATCTGGTCGCCGACCTGGCCCGTGTGATCGACAAGGCCAAGGCGGCGGCCCTGTTGCAGGCGATCGTCGCGCCGGCGGCCGGCGACTGGCTGTCCACCGACGGCCGCAGCACGTCCGGCTCCTACTACCAGCTCAGCACCGTGTCCAAGGCCGGAGTGGCCTTCGACATGCATTGGCTGCACGCCGCCGCGACCGCCCTGCCGTGGCTGGCGCACCGGCTCAGCTGGGACGATCCCTTGCGGGCCGCGCTGCCTGCGGCACTGGAGCTGGTACGCGTCCGGCTGCGTAACCCGGATCTGCTCGTCGGTCACGGGATGCACCAGTCCGATGAGCGACCCCAGGTCGGACCGGCGTTGGTGGACGGACACTCGACCAGCCACTACACGGCGTACCACCTGGCGCCGGCGCACCTGAGCGGAACTGATGATCCGGCGCTCGGCTTCATCGACCATCAGACCCAGATGGCGTTGCGGATCGTGTTGTCGGACTGGATCGACGATGTGGTGTCCGCCCCGGACGGCGCACACGGCGATCCGCACGATCCGGCGGTCAGCGTTCCCGCCGTGGTCGCCCAGGTAGGCGAACGTTTCGGTCTCGACGCGGCGGCGGCTGCGTACTATTTGCAGCTGCTCGCGTTGCCTGACGTCGCCGACAAGACGGTGCTGGCTTGGAATCGCTGGAAGCCGGCGCAGCTGCGCGCCGCGCAGCAGGCGTTGCTGGCGGCGGACCTGGTGGTGGCGGCCAAGCGGGAACGTGCGGGGCGGCCGGTGTTCCTGCCGGGCGGCTGGCAGCCGGCCAAGCCGCCGAAGCATCCGATCGAGGCTTGGAAGCAGCCGTTCTATTTGGACACCGGGTACGCGCAGCTGGTGACGCGGTCGCTGCCCCGGTTGTTCACCGCTGCGTGGGACCGGGTCGCCGCCGGTGACCTACCGCGCTACCTGGACTTGACGAGCAAGCCATGACCGCCGCCGCATCGTTGGGAGAACCCGTGACCGCCCGCCAGATCGACCCGCCGGAGTTCCGGTACGCCGACGAGCTGGACTTCCTCGCCGCTGCCGACGAAGGGCCGCGACCGCCGGGCTGGCGGCTGACCCCACGGGCAGTGGTGACGTTCGTCGCCGGTTCCGGTGGCGTGCCCGTCGAGGGCCCGGACGGCAAGCGGGTCATCGAGCCGAAGTTCGTCGGCGAGCGGTCGCTGGTGGAGCGGTGCGTCGTCACCCTCGCCGGCGAGCGAGCCCTGCTGCTGGTCGGGGAGCCGGGCACGGCCAAGTCGATGCTGTCGGAGCTGCTGTCGGCGGCGATCTGCGGCACCAGTGCGCTGGCTGTGCAGGGCACCGCAGGCACCAGCGAGGACCAGTTGCGCTATGGCTGGAACTACGCGCTGCTACTCGCGCAGGGCCCGTCAGCCGACTCGCTGACGCCGTCGCCGATCCTGACGGCGATGGCCACCGGTGCGGTTGCCCGGGTCGAGGAGATCACCCGCTGCCTTCCGGAAGTGCAGGACGCGCTGGTGTCGCTGCTGTCCGAGCGGCGGATCAGCGTGCCGGAGCTGGCCGGACAGGACGGAGCCGTGGCGTACGCGGCCCCGGGGTTCTGCCTCATCGCCACGGCCAACCTGCGCGACCGGGGTGTCTCGGAGATGTCGGCCGCGCTCAAGCGGCGCTTCAACTTCGAGGTGGTGCCGCCGATCGCCGACTTCGACGCCGAGGTCGCCCTGGTCACCCGGCAGGCCCGGGCGGCCGTCGAGCGCGGCGGGGCGCCGTTCACGGTCGACGAAGCGGTGCTGGAGACGCTGGTGATCGCGTTCCGGGATCTGCGTACCGGGCAAAGCGCCGAAGGCTGGGAGGTCGAACGGCCCTCGTCGGTCATGAGCACCGCCGAGGCGGTCGCGGTCGCCGCCTCGCTCGGCCTGTCGGCGGCGTACCTGCCCGGGCCGGATCCGTTGTCGCTGCTGCCCGGCCACCTGCTCGGCGTGGTACGCAAAGACGATCCGGCCGACGCGGCCCGGCTGCTCGCGTACTGGGACGGGGCGCTGCGCCGCCGGGCCGAGAGCGGCTCCCGGATGTGGCGCCAGCTCTGGGAACACCGGGACGTGCTGGGTGACTGATGTCCGGGCCCACGTCGAGGAGCTGGCCGGGCACGAGCGGGTGCAGCTGATCGGCGTACGCCATCACTCGCCGGTGCTCGCCGCCGCCGTCGGACCGCTGCTGGACGAGTTCGCCCCACAGACCGTGCTGGTCGAGCTGCCCGGCGAGATGCAGGACTGGGTACGCTGGCTCGCCGATCCGGGCACGGCCGCGCCGGTCGCTCTCGCCGCCGCCGGGCCGGACGGTCCGCGCGCGTTCTACCCGTTCGCGGACTTCAGCCCCGAGCTGGCCGCCGTGCGGTGGGCGCAGCGGGCCGGCGTACCGGTGGTGTGCTGCGATCTGCCGATGGCCGACCCAGCCTGGAAGAGCCGGGCACGGCTGGACGGCGGGGAGACGGATGGGCCGACGCTGCGCCAGACGATCCACAAGGGCCTGTCGGGCCGGGCCGGGGATGATCTGTGGGATCGGTGGGTCGAGGCGGCCGCGCCTGGCAGCCGGCCGGAGGCTGTCCGGCGGGCTGCTCTGGCTGCCGGGTGGGCGCTACGTCACGACGCCGGAGCCGACGTCGACCCGCTCGATCTGCGCCGGGAGGCGTGCATGCGTGGCCACATCGCCGGTACGCCCGGCCGGATCGCCGTTGTCGTCGGAGCGTTCCACGCCCCGGCGTTACTGGACGGACCGGCCCTCACCGAGTCCGGTCCGGTGACTGGCGTTGGCACGAATCCCGCTGAGGGCAGCGTGATCTCGCTTGTGCCGTACACGTTCGACCTTCTCGACGCACGATCCGGGTACCCGGCCGGCATCCGTGATCCCCGGTGGCAGCAGGCCGTCCACGCGTGCGGGGCCACCCCGGACGGCGTACGCGCGGCCGCACACGGCTTCGCCGTGGAGATCACCCGCGATCTGCGTACGCATGGCCAACCGGCCGGTCCGGCGGAGGCGGCCGAGGTCGTCCGGTTGGCCGACGATCTGGCGGCGCTGCGGTCGCTTCCCGCACCGGGCCGGGGCGAACTCGTCGAAGCGTTGCAGACCGTCCTCGCCCAGGGCTCACCGACCGGTGGCGGGCGGGGTGTCGCCCGGGCCATGCAGACGGTCCTGGTCGGGCACCGACGCGGAAGGCTGCCCGCGAACGCTCCCGTCACCGGGCTGCGTCCTGCGGTCGAGGAGCAGCTCGCTGCGCTGAAGCTGCCCGGCCCTGGTTTGGCGTACCGGCGGATTCGATTGGACCCACTGCGCTCACCGACCGATCGCGCCCGGGACCTGGCCGTACATCGGCTGGCCGCCTGCGGCGCCCCGTACGCCGGCGCGGACCAGACCGGCACGGCGCAAGACGAAACCCTGACCACTACCTGGCGTCTGGAGTGGACACCCGCTGTCGACGCGGCCCTGGCCGTCGCCGGGCTGCACGGTGTCACGCTGGATCAGGCTGCGGCGGGCATGCTGACCGCCCGGCGACGCCGCGAGCAGGAGGCCGGCGGCACCACCGCCGAACAGGCCCTGGCCGGTCTGACCACGGCCGCTGCCTGCGGGCTGCCGGTGCTCGTGGACCGGCGCCTCGCCGACGTGCGCCAAGCCGTCTGCCACGGCGGCACCATCGAGCAGATCGTCGCAGCGCTACACCTGCTGCGTCGTCTCGAACGCGGCCACGTTCCCGGCCTCACCGAGTTTCCCGCCACCGCAGCTGATGTACGCACGGACCTGCACGCCGCCGCCGTCGGGGCAGTCGCCGGCCTGGCTGGCTCGACCCGAGTCGAGGAAGCGCGCGCCCTGCGGGATCTGGTGCAGGCCGCCGACGAAGCGGGCAACCTGCTACGGCTGCGGCACGAAATCGGCGCGCTTGCGCGGGACGGCTCACCACTCATGCGGGGAGCCGCGGCGGCCGTCGGCGTCCTCCTCGGACACGACGACCCGGCCGCGTTCGGCGCACGTGTGGCGTCCTGGATCGACCTGCCCGGGACTGAGGCGAGCGAACGGCTTCGGGGCGTGCTGAGCATCGCCGGGTCCCTGTTGCAGGCCGGTGGGGCGCCGCTCGATCCGCTCGTCGAAGCGGTCGACGGCCTGTCCGACGACGAGTTCGTCCGGCGCCTGCCCGCACTACGCGGCGGCTTCGACGCGCTCAGCCCCGCCGACCGGGACCGGTTCCTCACGACCGTGTCCGAACGGCATGGGGATATCGGCGACCGGCTGCCGACCGATCCCCGCGCGATGGCCGGCTGGCTCGCCGCCGACCGGGCAGGACTCGCCGCGCTGACCGCCCTCGGGCTCTCCGCAACAGCGGCAGCGCATGAACCGGCCCCGCAGCAGTCCACGCAAAGCCAGCCGGCGGCGGGTGCGATCACCGCCCAGGAACGGTGGCAGCTGCTGCTCGGCCGCGAATCCGACAAGCTGAGCGACGGCCGCCGTCAGATCGCCACTGCCCTCGACGAGCTGTACGGGGCCGGGCGAGGTGAGGGCGCGTACACGGTGGACGGCGGTCGCGGCGGCGGCCGGGAGCAGGCGTACCCGGACGTGCGGCAGTGGCTCGACGACCTCGAAGCCCTGTTCGGCACCGCCGTCCGCGACGAGGTCCTCGCCCGCGCCGCCGAACGCGGCCGGATCGACGCGGTCCTCGCCGCCGACCCCGGCCAGGTCCGGCCCTCGGTCGACCTGCTGCACACCGTGCTCTCCCTGGCCGGTGGCCTGCCTGAAGCCCGGCTGGCCAAACTGCGCCCGTTGGTCGCGCGCCTCACCGCCGACCTGACCGCCCAACTGGCCCGGCGAATCCGACCGGCCCTGACCGGCATCGGTACGCCCCGGCCGACCTACCGTCCCACCGGCCGGCTCGACCTGGCGGCGACTCTGCGCCGGAACCTGCACACCGTACGCACCGGCGCCGACGGACGCCCGCAGGTGCTCCCGGACCGGCCTGTGTTCCGCAGCCCGGGCCGCCGCAGCGTCGACTGGCAGGTCATCCTCCTCGTCGACGTTTCCGGATCGATGGAGGAGTCGACGATCTGGGCCGCGCTGACCGCTGGTGTGCTGGCCGGCGTGCCCGCGTTGCGTACGCATTTCGTCACGTTCTCCACCGAGGTCGTCGACCTCACCGACCGGGTGACCGACCCGCTGTCGCTGCTGCTGGAGGTCCGCGTCGGCGGCGGTACGCACATCGCGGCGGGTCTGCGTTACGCCCGCCAGATCATGACGGTGCCCAGCCGGACACTGGTGATCACGATCAGTGACTTCGAAGAAGGCTTTCCCATCGGCGACTTGCTGAACGCCACCCGCGCGCTGGCCGACGACGGCGCGATCCTCCTCGGTTGCGCCAGCCTCGACGACCGTGGCAGTCCCCGGTACGCCACCGGCGTCGCCGCCCAACTCGTGGCAGCCGGCATGCCGATCGCCGCGCTCAGCCCGACCGAACTGGCGTCGTGGATCGGAGACAAGGTCCGATGAGCCTGCCGCCCGTGGACGCTGGAGTCGCGGCCGCCGCCGTCGCCGTATTGCCCACCCGGCTGCGCGCCCGCCTCGACGCCGCGATCGAGCAGGCTCGGGGCTGGCCGGTCGAGCCCGGGCCAGGCGCCGTCCTCGTCCGCCCGGACGAGCAGACGACCGTCACGCTCACCACCCCGGTGACTACCGATGACCGCGCGGTGTGCAGCTGCCTGCTGGCGCCGCGCTGCTTACATCGCGCGGCAGTCCTGAACGCTGCCCCGATCCTGGGCAGCGCGGCCACTCCCGCCTCCACGGAGAGTCCTGAGGCCGAACCTCCACCTCCGTCCGCCATCGACACGACGACAGCACAGCAGGAGGCAGCCCGCATTCTCCGCTCCGCCGCGGCCGCGCTCCTCACCGCGGGCATCTCCGGCACCGGCGCGGTGGCCCAGGCCGACCTGTTACGCGCGGTGCATCAGGCACGCATCCACGGTCTCCACTCGGCCGCCACCGCAGCTGTGGAAGCCGTCGAACTCATCCGTGCCGCCCGGCGCGACGATCCCCGTTTCCGACTCGGTGACGTGACCGATCGCGTACGCGAACTCCTGGTCACCTGCCACCGCGTCGCCAGTGGCGACGGTGCGGCGCTCGGCGTGGCACGACGTGACTACGAACCCGTCGGCGACCTGCACCTCTACGGCCTCTTCTGCGAACCGGTCCGCGCAGCGACCGGCCACGCCGGTGCGGCAACCTACCTGGCCGACGCCACGGGGCGGGTCTGGGTGGTGTCCGACGTCAAGCCGGTGATCGCAGGCGTCACCATCGCCGGCCCGGCGTCAGCGGTGGACCTCGGCGAGGTCCGGCTGAGCCACCACGACCTGTCCCGAGCAGGCCTACGCGCGGTCAATGCCCACGCCTCCTCGGCAGGCCGGCTCAGCCACGGCCGGGCCCGCCAAGCGGTGGCCACGGCCGGCACATCCTGGTCCGATGCTGCACTGGACGTGCTCTGGCAAGCCACCATCACAGACCAAGTCAGCCGCTGGCTGGCCGCCGCGAGTCTGCCCACGCACGACCGACGCGCCGCCGACGACCTGGCGTTCCTCGACGGCATCGTCGCCGGTGCCGACCGGGGCGGCCTGATCCTCGTCACGACCACCGGCGTCCAGGTTACGGTCACCGCCCCACACGACGACCCTGCTCTGCCTTACGTCGCCAACCTGCGGCAGCTGGCCGCCCACGCCACCGGCCATCGGGTACGCCTCATCGGCCGCTTCCTCAGCGCACGTCGTGCCGCTGGGCTGGCACTTTCCGCAGCCTGGCTACCGGACCGGCACCGCGGCCACATCGACCTCGGCTCCACTCACCTGACCCGGGCCGACCTGCCCGGCGCTACTACTCCGCCCATCGGCCCGGTCGAGCCGCCGCCGATGCCACCCCTTCACCTCGTACGCCACCACCTCGAGCGGGTCGTCGCCACGGGACGGGCAGCGCTGCTGTCCGGAGTCGGCACAGACGCGCATCGGTTGACCGGTACGCACCTCGGCACTGGCGCGGCGGTTCTGCGGGAGTTGGGCGCGGCCGGCGTTCGGCGTACGCGTGACGCGTTCGGCCGTCTCGACCCGCATGATGCGGAGCTCCTGGCGCGGGCCTGGCTGACAGCGGCGGTGTACGAGCAGGCGGCAACGCGGGAACTGATCCACTCATCGTGGACGAGCGAGCGAGGAACTCCGTAGTCCTATCGAACAGCTCGACTGAGGCATCGACATCCTGCTCGCCAGAATCATGGAGATCCTGATCAACATCGCCGACCGGCACACATTCACCGGTCCGGTACAGACGTCACCCTCGTTCCCTGCGGCGCTATCGTGAAGTGTGTCCGATCTTGACCAGCTCATCCGTCGCGTTCGCGAGTTCGCTCAGGCTCGCGATTGGGAACAGTTCCACACGCCGAAGAACCTTTCGATGGCCCTCGCCGGAGAAGTGGGTGAGCTTCTCGCGGAGCTCCAATGGCTCACCGACGACCAGGCCCGCGAGGTGATGACTGATGCGAAGGCCGCCGACCGGCTGCGCGGCGAGATCGCCGACGTCTTCATCTATCTCGTGCGCCTGGCTGACGTCCTCGGCGTGGACCTCCTCGACGCCGCTCGGGCAAAGCTCGACGAGAACGAACGCCGCTACGACGCCGCGACGCACTACGGGTCGGCGCGCAAGGCTCCCCCACTGTCCTAACGCGCTTGGTATTCTGCGGCCTGCTGAGGAAATGCGGCCCGACGGGCTTCCGCTGAACTGCGGACACGCCCCCCACCGCACGATGATTCGTGCTGCCTGGGGGTTAGCCTGTGACCGCGCTGCGGCGTACGGCGAAGAGTCTTGCCGCCTCGTCTCCGGAGTCTCCCCTCGAACGGCGGCTGAGCGAGTTGATCGCTGAGCATGTAAGCAGGACGACGTTGCGTCGTCCGTCGGAGTCCGAGGTGCGGTCCTGGGATCGCAGCCTTCCGGTCCTGGCCGGTGACCTGGTCGACGCCGGGCTCGGCGACCTGGAGATGCTGATCGAGTATCAGCTGCCGCTGACGAGCAAGCGGGCCGATGTCGTACTCGCCGGAGTCGATCGGCGTACGGGGGCGGACTCGTTTCTCATCGTCGAACTGAAGCAGTGGAGTCGCGCTGAGGTTGACGAGGACAATCCGGAGCTCGCCCTGGTCGACGGCGTTCGCGGAGACGGGCGCCGACTGAACCCGCTCACCCAGGTGGCCGGCTACTGCGACTACCTGACCGACTTCGTGACGTCCCTCGAACACCACGCAGATGCGGTCGCGGGGGTGGCGTACCTGCACAATGCGGCCGACCGAGACGTCGCCGATCTGCGGTCGAGCGCAGACCATCCCCGCGTCCGCCTGTTCAGCAAGACCCGCCGACACGAATTCCTCGAGTACCTCAAGGAACGGTTCGCGCAGGAGCCCGGTGACGAGGCCGCGGATCGTCTGTTGTCCAGCGCGGTGCGCCCGTCGAGACAACTCATGGCAGTCGCCGCCGACGAGATCAAGAACCGGGAACAGTTCATCCTGCTCGATGAGCAACGTTATGCGTACGAGCTGGTGCGAACCGCGGTGGAGAAGGCGCGGCGCGCGGACAGCAAGCAGGTCGTGATCGTCACCGGCGGACCTGGCAGCGGCAAGAGCGCGATCGCCCTCTCCGTACTGGGCGAGCTATACCGGCAGAACCGCCACGCGTTGCACGCGACCGGGTCGCGGTCCTTCACGCTGACCATGCGACAGCACGTGGGCAAGGGCTCCACGCGGGTCAAGGGCCTGTTCAAGTACTTCAACGACTTCATGAGCGCCGAGCGCAACGACCTGGACGTCCTGATCTGCGATGAAGCGCATCGCATCCGGCAGGTCTCGACCAGCCGGTTCACCCGGCGGGATCTGCGGTCCGACCGCCCGCAGATCGACGAGCTGATAGCGGCGGCGCGGGTGCCGGTCTTCCTGCTCGACGAACACCAAGTTGTACGCCCCGGCGAAATCGGCACGGTGTCGGCGATTCGCGGTCACGCGGAGTCTCTCGGGCTGCCCGTCGAGCAGGTCGACTTGGACGCTCAATTCCGCTGCGGCGGCAGCCGCCGTTACGAGGTGTGGGTCAACCGCCTGCTCGGCCTGGCCGACGGCGGGCCAGAACAGTGGACAGCCGACGAGCGCTTCGAGGTACGCCTCGCCGACAGTCCCACCGAGCTGGAGCACACCCTCGGCACCGAACTTGGTCGCGGATACGGTGCCCGCATGACGGCTGGCTACTGCTGGCCATGGAGTGACCCGCGCAAGGACGACACCCTCGTTCCGGATGTACGGATCGGCAGCTGGTCCCGGCCCTGGAACGTCAAGAACGACCGCTCCGTCGGCGACGCGCCGCCCTCTGCGCTCTGGTCCACCGCCGACGGCGGGTTCGGCCAGGTGGGATGCATCTACACAGCTCAGGGTTTCGAGTACGACTGGAACGGTGTCATCATCGGCCCGGATCTGGTTGCCCGGCATGGCCGGTTGGTCACCCAGCGCAAAGAATCCCGTGATCCGGCGATCGCCAAGCGGAGTGTCACCGACGCGGAGGCCGATCAGCTCATCCGGAACACATACAAGGTGCTGCTCACGCGCGGGATGATAGGCACCTACGTGTACGCGGTGGACCCAGAGACTCAGAAGTTCTTCCATTCGCTTCTTCGGTGAGTCCTCGCGACGATAGCCATTTCGTCCCGCTCGACCGCACCGAGAGCCCATGATCCGCTTGGATCAAGGAGAGATCTCCCTGATCCAAGCGGATCATGAGGCGCTCAGAACACGGTCAGGAAAGGCGGACCGCCTGCAGAACCGTCTGGTCGACGCGGTTGCCGGCCGCGTCCACCGCCACGACGCGTACGCTCAGCGCACCCGTCCCTGTCACGTGCGGCGTGACGGCGTATCCGCCCTGGGTGCTGCGCACGGTCGCCGACGTCCAGTGTGCGCCGTCGTCGGTGCTCGTCCAGACCTGCACTCCGGTGATCCGGGGTGCCTGCGGGTCCTGGTGGTACGCCTCGACCGTGAAGCCTCGCGCCGGCGTGTCACCGAAGTGGTACGCGACGAACACGAGCGGATCAGCGGCGCACGGGTCGGTCGACTCTGACACGAGGGTGCCGATGCAGATCGAGCCCGCGCCCGGCCGGTCCGCCGCGGGGGCGGCCGACGTGAAGTCCCACTGGGTGTGCACCTCGCCGTAGGACGACAGGCGATAGTCGGTCGCCAGCCGGTACGCCGAGCTCTCCGACGGCAGCGTGTACGCGACCAGGCCGGCGACCGAGCCCTGGGGCACTTCGACGCCGTTGCGGTAGAGGTGCGCCGAGTCGGCGTCGTAGCCGTAGAGGCCGCTGGACAGGGAGCGGTCGGATTCCATGTAGCCGATGGGATAGAACGTGTTCCCCTGGCGGCAGTAGGAGCACAGCTGCACCGGGTTCAGCGTCGTTCCCCAGCTGCCCGGCTGGGCGGCGAGCACGTCCGGGACCTCGGCGGGGCTGCCGGGGACGAACGGGCGGGCTGCCCATTCCTGCGTACGCCGGTTGGTGTCGGCGTACACCCGCAGGGAACTCTGGTACATGCCGGGGCTCTGAAGCTCGTCGCGGTGCACGAGTTCAGGGGAGATCGGTCCGGTGTACTCGGTCCGGGTCGTGGGTGCGGCGAACGGCTCGGCGACGCCGCCGGTGAGGAACTCGTTGGGCTGGAAGGCCGAGGTGACCCGGCTGTCCAGCACGTCCTGCGCGGTGTCGGTCCGGTACACGGCCTTGGTCGGGGTCAGGTCGGCGGACCGGACGGTCAACCGCTGGTCGGCCGGGATCTCGCCCTGCTCGTAGAACTTCAGGTCGTAGATCTCGGTGGCCGTGCCGCCGTCGGTGTACGCGACGCTGACGGCGCCTTTCGCCAGCCGGGCCCGCAGGGCGGCCGCGTCGGACGGCGTCACCGAGACGAACGGCATCGGCGGAGTCGGGTCCTGACCGATGATCCAGTCACCGCGGAGCGGCAGGGCGCAGAACTCCCCTGGCGTCGCCGACGGCGTCTCCGGGTCCATGAGGACGCCGACGGCACCGGCGCGGATGGCGTTCTGCAGTTGCCAGTCCATCACCGCGCCCAGCGAACCGCCGAAGCACTGCAGGCCGGTGCTGTTGGCGACGGTCAGCAGGACGAGCTTGCCGCGGGCGTTGACCTTGGCGAAGTCGGCCTCGGTCCCCTCCCCCGCCGCGACCACGCCGGCCGTTCCGCGAGTGGCCAGCCGGTACATCGGGTAGCCGGGGAAGGTGGCGTACGACGGATACATCGCGTGCAGGGCCTGGCCGCCCTTGCCGGCGATCGCCATGGTCACCGGCGTCACCCCGCCCACCCAGCCGAGTTCGAGCCGGAACTGCCCGGTCGAGACCCGGTCGGACGGCGTCACCCAGTACTGGTGGTTGCCGTACGAGCTGAACATCAGGTCGGAGGCGTAGCGGCCGTCCGGCAGCGTACGGGCGTCCTGCAGCATCGCGTTGTAGGTGGAGGACGGCCGGGGCGTCTGCACCGATATCGGCCGGGCCTGGGCCACCTCGAAGGCCACGTCCGTGGCGCCCGCGACCGTCACCTCCGGCTTCTCCAGCAGGACGTTCTGGTCGTACGCGTCGTGGTAGAACGACACCCAGCCGCTGATCCAGTAGGTGCCTGACGGCACGTTGGCCTGCAGCCCGTAGGTGGTGCACGGATCGATGTCGGCGCAGCCGAGCAGGTTGGCCGTGAAGGCCTGACCGGCGGCCGGGCCGGTGATGCCCATGAGGTTCACGCCCATCACGCACATCGTGGTCCGGACGGCGTTGCAGGCGAAGACCTGGTGGTCCTTGTCGGCCGCCAGATGCACGGTCACCGTCACGGGATAGGTCGCGGTGTACGCGGGACTGGTCGCGTACCCGAGGATGTGATCTTTGAGCCAGACGCGCGCGATGCCGGAGCCGAGTCGCCCGCCGGGCGCGACCGCGGACCAGAAGGAAGCGGCCTGACCCAGGTCGAGGGCGAGTTCGGCGGTGTGGTCGGCGTTGGTCTTGGCGATCGTCGCACCCGGGAAGTTGGTGTTCGGGTTGGCGGTGCTGGCGTATTGGACGACCACGGGGAGGCGGGCGTCCTTGGCCGCGTAGCCGTGGTCGGCGAGCCAGGTGACGTCGAACAGCCCTGGGTCGACCGCCGCGCCGAGCCGGGCGACGTCGGCGGGCAGCGCGCTGATCCGCTGTACGCCGCCGGCCGACCCGGTCGCGGTGATCTTGATCGTGGGGCCGCCTGGACGCGGCTGGGCGGTGGCGGTGACCCGTCCTCCGGCTGCGGTCGGCTTGCCGGCGGCACTCAGCCGCACGGAGTCGCCGGTGATGAGCGGTACGGTGACCGGCTGGGCGGTTCCGGCCTGCGCGGCCGTGAACTGTTGCGGCGCACCGGATCGGGCGGCTGCGGCGGGGGTGCCGCTGATCGTGGCGGAGGTGACGCTCGCCAGCATCGCCGACGCCACAAGCGCGACGCCCACCCTCCTCATGGATTGTCTGCGGTGGTTCATCGGGCCGCTCCTTCCGTGAGCGTCCAGTCCTTGCGGGTGACCTTGTCCGGCGCGGCCGTGACCGGGCCCGACACCGTCGTGTAGCCCTGCGCGCCGGCCGTGTAGGTTCCCGTGCCGTTCGCGAAGAGCCAGTAGAAGCCGTGCGGCACCGCCGGATCGTCGGACGCCGCGCTCAGCGCCCGGCTGGTCGGCCCGGCGATGGTCGCGTTGTCGATTCCGGACTGGCCGGTGTTCTGCACGACTCCGGCGATCAGGCCGCCCGATGCGGCGACGCAGGAGTGCGTACCGAGGAAGACGTCGTCGACGCCCCACCACCAGCCGTCGCGCGCCTCGTAGTGGAACCGGACCTTGACCTGTGTACGCCCGGCGGCCTGTGGCAGGGCCACGGTCTGCGCCCCGAGCACGTTGGTGTCGGCGGCGCGCCAGACGGTCATCCATCGGCGGCCGTTGTCGACGCTGAGGTCGACGGTGGCGTGCTGCCGGACGGCCTTGGCGTAGTACGCGCTGTCGAACCGCAGTTCCGGCGCGGACTGCCCGGCCAGGTTCACGGCCGGAGACGTCAGGTACGCGTCCCCGCTGCCCGACGCGAGCGCGAAGGTGTCGTCGCCGCCGGGCGGAGGCGACCGGTCGGCCGGGTTGTCGAACACCCAGCCCTGCGACTTCCAGCCGGAACGGTTCGCGAAGCCCGTCTCGTAGCCGTTCCACCGGTAGCCCGGGGCCGTGCAGGCCGTCAGGTCGGCGGAGATGCGGACGTCGTGGCGCAGGTCGGCACCGCCCAGGTGCACCGGAGCCGCATCAGCGGTGTAGCCGGGGTAGACGGCTGCCACGTGGACGGTGTAGTCCCGGTCGTTGACGAGCCGGACCGTGTACGCGCCGGTGAACGGGTCGGTGTAGACGGCACCGCCGGGGTAGCCGTCGATCGTGATCCGCGCGTAGACGGGCCAGCCGTGGCCGCTGCCGTCCAGGACGGTTCCGGCGAGCATGCTGCTGTCGACTGGACGCAGCTGCGCGTCCGCGGTCACCGTCTGTCCTTCCGCGACGGTCACCTTCTGGCCGGTGACCGCGCCGTAGCCGTACTTGTCGAAGGTCAGCGTGTAGGAGCCGACGAGCGCTCCGTCGATCGCGTAGGTGCCGTCGTCCGCGGTCGTGGTCGCGTACGCGCCGGGGTCGGCTTTCACGGTGGCGCCCGGGAGCGGCTTGCCGTCCCCGTCCGTCACGCGGCCGGCGATGCGCCCGTGCGGTCCGCCGGACAGCGCGCCGACGCCGTTCGGACTGCCCAGGCCGGTCGGCCCGTCCCAGCCCGGCCCCGCCTGGCACAGCTGCGTACCGCAGTCGGCCACCACGCCGTCGGTCACGTCGAACAGGTGCGCCGACTGCTGCGGGTCGTGGTAGGGGAACGTCACCGGGTCGCTGTCGGCGGCCGGGCGGCCGGCGAGTGCGTACATGGCCGCTGTCAGCGGCGCCGACAGGCTCGTCCCGCCGACCTGCAGCCAGCCGCCGTTCGTCGTGTCGAAGACCCCCAGACCCGTCGCCGGGTCCGCGACGGCCGAGATGTCGGCGATCGCACGCTGGTCGCATCCCGTGTTCACACCGTTCTGGTACGCGGGCCTCGGCTCGTAGATCGAGCAGCCCGACCCGGCTCCGGGGCCGCCGGCGGGGCTGCCCCACGCGGCCTCGTGCCAGCCGCGCGCGGAGTCGTCACGGGTCAGGCTGGTTCCGCCGACCGCGACGACGGCCGGGCTGGACGCCGGGTAGTTCACGACGTAGCCGGTGTCCCCCGTGGACGCGGTGATGACCGTCCCCGGGTGCGTGTAGTGCTCGTCGATCTGCAGCTCTTCGCCGAACTCCCCCGGTACGCCGTACGAGTTGGACACGAAACCGGCGCCCATGCGTACGGCGGTGTCCACAGCGGCGGCGAGGTCGTCGACCGAGGCGCTGTCGCCTTCGACGAGCAGGATGTGGCAGTTCGGGCAGGCGGCCGAGACGGCGTCGAGGTCGAGCGCGGTCTCCAGCCCCCAGCCAGGGTCGTCCGGCGGGTACGCCGTCCCGCCGCGCTGGTCGACCTTGCGGAAGCAGCCGTTGGCGGTGGTGCACGCGGGCAGCCCGTAGTGCGCCCGGAACACGGCGAGGTCTTCCTCGGCGTGGGAGTTGCCGAGCGCGTCGACGATCGCCACGGTCTGCCCCTGCCCTGCGTCGGGCAGCTTGTACGCGTCGCGGATGTCCGCCGGCCCGAGCGCGGTCGCGGGCGGGCCGTCGGCTGCGGCGGCCCGCAGGCTGTGGTCGGTGCCGGTGAGCACCATGGCGTAGCACTGCGCGGTCCGCGGGGCGGTGCGCTGGTTGCAGTCGGCCGGGGTGTAGCGGTCGCGCACGCTCGGGTCAGCGGACAGGCCCGCGGTTCCGTGGGTCCCGCCGGGTGCAGCGGTGGCGATGGCGGAGGCCGCCGCCGAGGTGAGGGCGAGGGTCAGGGTCAGCGCGGTGACGATCCATCGCCGCGCGGAGAGGGGTGGTGACATGGGGGTACGCCTTTCGTCAGCCGTCGAGGGGGTGGTCAGCCGTCACAGGGGCTCGTACTCGTCGTCGTGCCCGCCCTGGTCCGCGGAATCCACATCAGACGCAGGGGGTTCCGATACGGGCGGCGTGGGGGCAGAGGCGTCGGCGAGTGGTGGCGGTGAACCGTGTGCCGGTTCGTCGTCGGTGCTCACGCACTGAGTCTTGGCTTGTGCGCCGCAGGTGACGAGACGGCAGATGCCGGGTTTAATTCCGCTACTGCCCCGGAAAAATTGGGCGCGGACCGCCCTACGCTGGTCCGAGAAGATCTCGTTCGACGGCCGCGACCGCCAGCGCCGTACGCGACGACACCCGCAGTTTGCGCATCGCCGACTCGATGTGCCCGCCGACCGTCTTCACTGACAGCGTGAGCGCCTCGGCGATCTGCGGGTTCGTCTGCCCGGCCGCCACCAGCCGGACGACCTCCACTTCGCGCGGCGACAGCCGATCCCCGTACCCGGGCCGCCCGCGCCGGCGCGGTTCGACCGGGGTCTTTCGCGTGACAGCCGAGGCGGTCTCCCGCAGCCGGGCGGCATCGGTCGACGCCCCCAGCGCGCGCAAGCCCTCTGCTGTTTCGGCCAGCAGCGCCACACGCTGGTGATCGAGGAGGCAGAGTGCTTGCCGTTCCCGGGCCAGCAATGCGTCATAGGGCCGCGCTGCGATCGCGTACGCGTCAGCAGCGGCGGCGAACGCATCGGGATCGGGTCGCAGGATCGCCTCGCCGAGGCGAAGCGCTGCCGCCTGGGCCGGGGCGTCGTCGGGAATCCCGGCCGCGTACTCCCCTAGCAGCCGCTCGGCGTCGACGAATCGGCCGGCGGCGAGCAGGGCGTCCAGGCGTACGGGGAGCAGCTCGGCAGCCCACAGCCACAGCCCCTTGTCCTCGATCATCTCCGCGGCCTCGCCGGAGATCCGCACCGCCTCGCCGACCTCCCCCGCACGCAGCAGCAGCCGCGCGGTGGCAGCCATCGGCTCGACCAGATGATCGACGGCGCCCGCCTGCTCGGCCAGCTCGATCGCCACCGCGAACTGCGCCCGCGCGGCCGCCGGATCGCCCGTGGCCGCTGTCAGCTGTCCGATCACGACGGTCGCCTCGCTGCGGGTGAGGGGCTGCAACGCCGGATCGCCGGCCAACGCGACCACCCGGGGCAGCAGACCCGCCCAGTCCTCGCCGGTGAACCAGTCCACGTGCGCCCGCGTCGTGACGATCATGTCGTGCAGCAGCAGATGCTCGTGCTGCTCCGCGAGCGTTCGGGCGCGCTCGAGGCGGGCGCGGGCGTCGGCGTACCGGCCCCAGGTGAGAGCGGCGTGGCCGAGGTTGAGCTGTCCGGCGGTCACCAGCGACGCGAGATCGGGCGTCGCCGGAGCGTCGGGAATCTCGGCCGCAGCCGCCCAACCCACCGGGTCGCCCAAGGTCAGCCGCGCGGTCACGCTCGCGATCACCAGCCGCAGCCGGTCCGGTGGCGCCAACGCGTGGGTCAGCGGCGCCGCTCGCTCCAGCCAGCGCCGGTGCGCGTCCGCCGGCACACCGCGCCCACGCGGCCGGGCCAGCAGCATCATCGCCCGCGCCGCCTCGGCCGGCCGATCCACCAGCCCCGGCATCGCGGCCTCCAGGGCCGCCCGCCCCGCGTCGTACTCCTGCAGGTAGAACAGCACCTCGCCGGACAACGCCAGCGCCTCCGCCCGGTCACCCGCCGCGTCAGCGCCTTCTCCTTTCTGCAGTACGCGAGCCAGCTCCCGGTAGCGGGCCGGATCGGCGACGCTGCTCAACGGGATCATCCGGGCAAGCCGGAGCACCACCGGCACCTCAAGTTCCGCGTGCAGCAGCAGGTCGAGCAGGAGCCCTACCGCTCCGTCCTCGTCACCGGCGGCGAGCGTACGCGCCGCGGCCCGCTCGGCGTACTGGCACCAGGAGGCGACGTCACCGGCTTCGCGATGGTGGCGGGCCAGGCGGAGCAACGGCTGCGGCTCGACGGATTCGAGCAGCTGTGCGGCCCGGGCATGAGCGCGGCGACGCCACGGGATCGCAATCGCGTCGTGCACCGCCCGCGCCGCGAGTTCATGCCGGTGCGCGAGCCGCCCCCGCTCGTCGGCCACCAGCAGGCCGGAGTCCATCGCCGCCAGCGTCGCGTCGAGAGCAGCCTCCTCGGACAGCCCAGCGACCTGCGTCAGGACGACCTCCGTAGCGGACGCCGACAGCACCGCTGCCGCGTACAAGAGCTGGCGAGCTTGTGGATCGAGCCGGTCGACGCGCTCGCCGACCGCGTCCCGGACCGTCGCGGACACCGCGATGCCGGTGAGCCGGCGCCGGACCCACCGGCCGTCACGGCGCACGAGGTCGGAGCGCGCGTGCATGAGCCGGACCGCTTCCTCGACCGACAGCGGCACCCCCTCCGTACGCTCATGCACGAACGAGGCGAAACGGTGCGAGATGGGTTCCCCGCCGAGCATCGACGAGATCAGCCGGGCGGTGTCGGCGATGTTGAGCGGCGCGAGTTCGAGCCGCAGCGTAGCGCGCGCGGACAGCCGCCGCAGTAGCGAGTCTGGGGGCACGTCCTCGGGCCGATAGCTGACGACCAGCGCGACCTCGGCGGCCGGTCGAGCGGCCAAGAACACCAGGAATTCCAGTGTGGCCGGATCGGCCCAGTGCACGTCCTCGACCACCAGCACCCGTACGCCCAACGCCGCCAGCAGCTCGGCCAGCGCACGCAGCATCCGGTGTCGCGCCGCGGACGGATCCGCGACCGGCTCCGGCGCGGGCGGCAGATGATCCGTCCACTCGGGAAATACGGGCCGCAGCGCGCCGGCGAGTGGCGTCAGTTCCAGGCCTTGCGGGGTGTCGACCGCTTGCCGGAGGGCGTCCACAATGGTGCCAAGGGTCAGCGGTTCCCGGAAGGGCGGGCAGACCGCGTGCAGCACGCGCGGCCCATCCTGTCTGTACCGCCCGTGTTCCTCCTCCGGTCTGTACGTCGGGAGGGCAGCCCGGATCAGCCGGGACTTACCCACTCCCGCCTCGCCTTCGACCAGTGCGACGCCCGAGCCGCCCAACGCCTCGCCGCGCGGGGCGTCACCGTGGATGAACGCCTGCAGCGCCGCCAGCTCGCGGTCGCGGCCGACGAGCCGGGGCGCGGCGATCGGGTGGGAGCCGGCCATGATCCACCAGCTTGCCCTTTGATCACCGTCAACGGAAGCCCCCGGCCACTCGCAGACGAGCTTCCGTGCGCCTGGCGGTTGTCCTTGGTTCGGTGACTGCTCCGATCGAGGCCCGGCCAACGCGGTCGCCGGACGGCTAGGTCAACGTATGCCTTGGAGCTTCATCGCAGGGCGGCGAGGTGTCGGCGGGCGGTGCGGGTGGAGATGCCGAGTTGGGTGGCCACGGTGGTGGTGTCGGCGTGGGGGTTGTCGGCGAGGAGGTTGGCCACTTTGGTTGCGGTGTTGACCGGTAGTGGCCGCCGGCGGGGCGACGGGGCTGTGGAGGAGGGCGGGTGGCCGTTGGGGGGTGGCGGTGCTGTTGGTGGCGTATTTGTGGCCGGGGGTTGGCCGTGGGTGTGTGGTGGGGTCGGGGTGGTGGTGGCGGTGGGTCGGCTGGCGGCTCGTGGCCGGTCGGGTGGGGTGGTGGCCGGGGGTTGTCCGGTCGGCCGTTTGCGGGATCGGCTGGGGGTGGTTGGTTCGGGTTTGGGTTTGCCTTGGCGGGAGAGGACTTCGATGGCCAGGAGGAGGGTGATGGCGGGGATGGCGGCGGTGATGCGGGAGCCGGGGGTG